>DATAZJ010000458.1:0-3652 GCA_036272115.1 Rhodopila sp.
CCGACGAATTCCGAGCCGCGAAAGCACGGCGTGGTGACGGAAAAGTCGTTGGTATGGCCGGTTCCGATCCACGGGTCGTTGTGGATGAACACATCGCCAGGCCGCATCGTATGCGTCGGATGCTTGGCGATGACATGGCCGACCGCGAGCGCCATGGAGTTGATGTGGCCGGGGGTTCCGGTGACAGCCTGCGCCAGCATGCGCCCCTGCGCATCGAAGACGCCGGCCGCGAGGTCGCCCGACTCGCGGACGATGGTGCTGAACGCGGTGCGCTGCAGCACCTGCGCCTGCTCTTCTACCAGCGCCAGCAGTCGGTTCCACATGATCTGCTTGTCGATCAGGCCGATGGTCATGCGGTCAATTCCTTGCGTTCCATGACGATAGAGCCGATGCCGTCGATCCAGGCGTCGAACGCGGCGGTGATGAAGGTGGCGGTTTCGTCCTCGGCAACGATGGCCGGGCCGGAAAAACGGGCACCCGGCACAAGCGCTTCGCGCCGGTAGCGGGGGACCTGCATGGTCTGGCCGGAGCGGCCATCGAACACCGCTGTCGTCTCGCCGGCCTCTGGCGCGACGGACGCCTCGGGCACCGCCGCCACGTCCGGCAGCGTGGTCGCCGTGGCGATCCGAACCGACCACGCCATGATCTCGATCGCGGCATTGGGGATGACACGCTTGAACAACGTCTCGTAGTCGCGTTCGTATCGTTCCCGCAGCACGGCATCGTCCGCGGGGCCTAATTCGCGCAGCGGCAATTCGACCGCGATCTCGTGCCCCTGGCCGATATAGCGCATGTAGGCGACACGGTGTTCCAGCAGGTCCGCGCCATGCGCCGCCGGTTCGACCCAGCCGCGAACCTCGTCCGCCATCTCCTGCAGCAGACCGGTGGCGACGGCATGGTCGAAGCCGCCGAGGCGCATGTAGGTCGTGCGCACCATCTCATACGAAATCGGCGCGGCCAGGAAGCCGATCGCCGAACCGACCCCGGCGTTGGGTGGGACGATGACCCGCTGGACGCCGATTTTCTCCGCCACGCGGGCGACATGCAGGGGGGCGGCGCCGCCGAACGCGATCATGGTGTGCTGGCTCGCCGTGACGCCACGCTCCACGGTGTGGACGCGGGCGGCGCTGGCCATGTTCTCGCAGACCATCTCGTAAACCGCGTATGCCGCCATGTCGGCGCTGAACCCCAGTCTGTCGCCCACCGCGGCAGACAACGCGGTCCGAGCCTGATCGGGGTGCAAGGTGATCGACCCGCCGGCGAAGTCGTTCGGATCGATCAGCCCCAGGACCAGGTCGGCATCGGTAACCGCCGGCCGGGTGCCTCCCAATCCATAACAGGCCGGTCCCGGCACCGAGGACGCACTGTCAGGGCCGACCGTGACGCGTTTCAAACCATCCAACCGAGCCAATGAACCGCCGCCGGCACCGATCTCCACCATCTCGATGACGGGGATGCGCACCGGCAATCCGCTGCCGCGCAGAAACCGGGCAGCCCGATCGACCTCGAACAGGCGAACGGTTTCCGAACGAAAATCTTCGATCAGGCTGATCTTGGCGGTGGTGCCGCCCATGTCGAAGGCGAGGACCTTGCGCTCGCCCAACCGAGCGGCGATCTGGGCGGCGAAGACGGCGCCTCCGGCGGGGCCGGATTCCACCAGCCGGACCGGAAACCGGCGGGCGACGTCGATCGATGTCAGGCCGCCGCCGGAGGTCATCAGGCACAGCACGCCGCGGAACCCGTCTGCCTGCAAGCGCCGTTCCATGCGCAGCAGGTAGCTTTCGATCAAGGGCTGGATATAGGCGTTGGTGACGGTGGTGGACGTGCGCTCGTATTCGCGTATTTCCGGGCAGACCGCGCTGGAAAGCGACACATGCAGGTCCGGCGCGATCTCACGCAGGATCGCCTCGCAACGCCGCTCATGCGCATCGTTGGCATAGCCGTGCAGGAAGGCGACAGCGACGCTTTGGACGTCGGCCTCCCGCAACCCGGCGGCCACTGCCCGCACGTCCGCCTCGTTCAGCGCCAGCAAAACCTTCCCACGGGCGTCGATACGCTCCCGAACCGTGAACCGCAGGGGCCGTGGCACCAGAGGCTTTGGCCTGGCAAGGGCGAGTTCATACTGGTCGTAGCGGCTCTCGGTGCCGATCTCCAGCGTGTCGCGGAAGCCGTCGGTGGCGATCAGCGCGGTCTTGGCACCCCGCCGCTCGATGATCGCGTTGGTGGCGAGCGTGGTGCCATGGACGAACATGCCGACCGCCGACAACGCGATGCCGGCTTGTTGCAGGGCTGTGTGCATGCCGGTCAGCACGCCCTGCTCCGGCGCGGCCGGCGTGGTCAGCACCTTGGTGGTCCAGCGTGTACCGCTGTGCTCCAGCACGATGTCGGTGAAGGTGCCGCCGACGTCGGCCGACAGTTTGGCGGGGCTATGAATGGTCATCGGTCAGGCCGCCATGTAGGCAAAAGCGAAATTGCCCTCGATGCCGTCCGCCGTGACCGAATGGCCCAGGGCGCGCTTGTTGTGGATGGTGTACCAATGGGGAACGCCGACGTTGATGTCGGGCGCGTCGTGCATGACGATCTGCTGGAACTCCATGAATTCCGCCACGCGTTTCGCCGGGTCCGGCTCGGTCGCCGCCGTTTCCAGCAAGGTATCCACCCTGGCATTGCGGTAATACGACGTGTTGGTGAACGGCACACCCTTCAGGATGTTCTTCGACCAGTAGATGCGCTGCACGCCGACGGTCGGATCGAACAGGTTGCTGAAACTGGTGCAGCAGATGTCGAAGTCGCGATCGGTGTAGACGCGCTTGATATAGCTGCCGACGTCGGATGCACGAACCTCGACGCCAATGCCCACGCGGGACAGCGCGGCTCGGACGAAATCGCCGAGGCGGCGGCTTTCCTCCACGATCGGACTGGCCTCGAACATGACATGGAACCGCGTTCCGCCGGCCCCCCGCGGATAGCCGGCCGCATCCAGCAGTTTCTCCGCCTCGGCGATGTTGAACGGATACGGCGTCGGCGCCGGGTCGTGATATTCCTTCAGGAACGGCGCGATGGGCGACGCACACGGTTCGAACGTGCCGTAGTAGATGATCTTGCAGATCGCGGCCGTGTTCAGCGCGTGGGTTATCGCCTGCCGCACCGGCAGCTTGGACAGATACGGGTTGTCCAGATTGAACTCTATGCTCATGACGTTGTTGCTGTATTCGTAACCCTTGGTCTCGAACGTCAGCTTGCCGGCCGCCCGCAGCCGGTCCAGGTCGCTGTAGGCAACCGGCGTGCGATAGCCCAGGTCGACATCCCCCGATTCCAGGGCGGCCGAACGAGACGCCGCATCCGGAATGAATTTGACCACCAGTTGATCGAGATACGGTCGCGGGCTGTCCCAGTAGTCGGCATTGCGCTCGTAGATCACATGGTCGCCGCGCGCCCATTCCTTGAAACGGAACGGACCGGTGCCGATTGGCGCGTTGTTGTTGGCGTTGGTGAACGGATCGGTGCCGTCATAGATGTGCTTCGCGACCATCGGCGATTCCGCCGCGGCAAACGCCTTGATCAGATACGGGATCGGGGCGTCGAGCTTCAGCACCACGGTGTGTTCGTCCGGCGTCTGCACCGACGTGACGTGGGCGAACGTGCTGCGCCC
>DATAZJ010000459.1:0-13581 GCA_036272115.1 Rhodopila sp.
CCCCGCAAACCCGTGAGGGGGGCTGGCGCATCCGCCTCCGGCTTTCTACCATCGCCGCATGCGCCTGCTTCAAACCTGCCTGACCATCCCCGTCCTGCTCCCCGTCCTGCTCCTCGGCCTGAGCGGGTGCGCCCCGGCGTACGATCCCCCGATCGCGGTGGATCATGCGGCTGCGAAATACCAGACCGACGTCAAGAAGTGCCAGACGACCTCCGCCGAGACCGTGCGGCGCCAGAACGCCGACACCCCATGGACCTGGATGTCGTCGCCGTTCACCGGACCGCCCAGGGTTCGCGCCGCGATCCGCATTTGCATGGAGCATGACGGCTACGTGGTGGGGAAGGCGACCGATTGATAGATCCGCGCTGAGAAATAAATCCTGGCGATCCTTGACTCGGAAACCCTCGATGGCCAATTGGCCCGAAATGGTCCCGACCGCCGCTTTCGATCGCATCACCCCCGGGGGACGGACACCCTCATGACGGTCCGCCCCGAGGACTGACCATCATGCCCCGGGAAACGGCCGGCCCCCGAACGGAAGCCGGCCCGCCATCATTACTCCGCCGCGACCTTCTGCCCGGCGATATCCGTCGAATACCGCAGATGCACCGGCGCGTTTGCCTCCCAAGGATCCTTCAGCCCCAGCGTCGCGCCGTATTCCTTGATCGCCGGCATCACCTCGCCCACCAGCAACTGGATGCACCGGCGGCGGTCTTCCTTGCTGACCGTGCCGTCCTGCGCCCAGATGCCCATGATGCCCGGCCGAGTCTCCCTCACCAGGTATTTCAGCCGCTCGATCACCTGCGCCGGCGTTCCGGCGATGATCATCGTGTCATGCACCTGCTGCTCGAACGTCGGATTGCCACGCGGATTCTTCGCGCGCCCGGTGGCGAACTCCACGAAACCGCGCCGCCCCGACGGCGAGAAATACCCCGCCGGATTGGCCCAGACCGGGTTCGCCAGACCGGTGAACTCGCCCTGCATCCACATGAACTGGCGCGCATTCTGCAACGCCTTTTCTTCGGTATCCTGCACATGCACCCGGATCAGGTAACCAAAATTCTCCGGCCCGGCAGTATAGCCGACATCGGCCGCCGCCTTGTCATAAGTCTCATGGATCTGCTTCGTCGCCTCGATCGACGTATTCAGTGCGATATACGGATAGCGCTGCTGCGCGGTCCAGATCACCGTCTCCTTCGACAACACGCCAGGTATCCACACCCGCGGATACGGCTTCTGCATCGGCACCGCCCACGGATTGACCACCCGCTGCTGGTAATGCGTGCCCTCCCAGCGGAACGGTCCCGGCGTGGTCCATGTCTTCTGGATCAGGTCATGCGCCTCGACGAAGCGCTCGCGGTTGAACGCCGGGTTCACCCCGTTGGCCAACTGCTCCTGCCCGCCACCGCGCACAAACCCCGAAACCACCCGTCCTTTCGAGATCATGTCGATCATCGCCAGCTCTTCGGCGAGCTGCACCGGATTTTCCGTCAGCGGCAGCGGATTGCCGAGGAACACGATCTTCACGTTCTTCGTCACCGCCGCCAGGATCGCGCCAAACATGTTGGTGCGCGCCTGCATGCAGAACGGCGCATTATGATGCTCGTTCAACATGATCCCGTCGGCGCCAAGCTCGTCGACCATGATGTATTCTTCGAGATACTCGCTATACAGCCGGCTGCCCTCGTTCGGGTCGAAATGACTGTTGGAGAAATTCAGCGCCGTGGCGCCAAAATCCAGTCCAGCCTTGGCGTCATACGCACCCATCGGCTGTTCGGTGAAATACATCATATGCATGGCGGCAGCCTCCTTCAGTTCCGTGACAGGAAATCGATCGTCAGCTTGGCGACGGCATCAGGCTTTTCCATTTCGGCGAAATGGCCGCAGGCCGGAATGGTCGTCAGGGTCGCCTCGTGCAGTGCCCGGGCATAGGCATGTCCGGCGCTGAGCGGAACGATCTGGTCGTCGTCACCCCACACGATCAACGCCGGGGTCCGCACACCGCCCAGCAGATGCGGCAATGTCTGGCTGTACATGTAGGGTTTCCACGCCGTCCGGAAACTCATTTCGCGCGCGATATCCCATGCCTCAAGCTGATCGGTGGTGACATCGCCATAGACCGCGGTGAACGCCGCCTGGTCATGGAACCCCGCACGCGGATACACGATGTAGGAAACGATGGCCTGGTCGGCGATATCGCCTTCCGGCGGCTTGATCCCCATCGCGCCCACCAGCACCAGTTTCTTGTAGGCCGTGGGGGCCTGGCTCGCCATCTCGGCCGCGATCCAGCCGCCGAAACCCAGCCCCACCAGCGACACGCCGGCGACCCCAAGGTCGGCCAGCAGCCACGCATGCACCGAAGCGATATCGCGCGGATGCCGCATCCATTGCGGCCGCTCCGACTTGCCCCACCCGGGATGATGCGGGATCACCACATCGAATTTTTCCGCCAGCGCGTCATAGAACGGCAGGCGGTCCACGGTCCCGATATCATGATGCAGCACCAACACCGTTGGCCCGCTCCCCGCTCGGGATACGTGCAGTTTGATGCCGGCAATCTCTTTGACCTGGTCGGTCCAGACGACGCTCATTCTTGGTTTCCTCTTTGGCGGTTTGCGGCCGTCAGAGGATACTCACCAGTAGCAGGCGCTGTCGAATCCCGGTCACACCACGCCGGCCGGACGCAGGCGGCATGCGGCGGCATCGGTCTCCGTCTCGATCTGGATCGTTGTGTGGCCAATATGAAACTGTTCGTGCAGCGCGGCGGCGAGTTCATGCGGGTCGCACCGATCCGTTTCGGTATCGCACACCAGATGCGCGGTCAGTGCGGTCTCGGTCGTGCTGAGGCCCCAGATGTGCAGATCATGCACTTCGCACACGCCGGGCAGGGCGGCCAGCCAGTCGTTCACCGCCTGCTTCGGAATACGGGCCGGCACCGCGTCCAGCGACAGATCGAGCGATTCCCGCAACGTCGTCCAGGTGCCCGCCACGATGACGACAACGACGCCGAGGCTGGCCACCGGGTCCAGCCAGGTCAGTCCGGTGAGCCTTATCGCCAGCGCGGCCAGCACCACGGCGATCGAAACCAGCGCGTCCCCCGCCAGATGCTGGAACTGCGCCCGAACGTTCAGATCACCCTCGCGGTCGCGCATGAACAGCAGCGCGGAGCCGCCATTGACCACGATCCCCGCGGCGGCCACCGCCATGACGATGCCGGAGGCGATCGGTTCAGGCTCCAGCAGGCGGCGGATCGCCTCGATGCCGATGGCGCCGACGCCGATCAGCAGCACCGCGGCATTGACCAGCGCGGCGAGGATCGAGCTGCGGCCCCAGCCATAGGTCCGGCGCGCCGTCGGCGGCCGGCGGGTCAGCCACGCCGCGGCCCAGGCCAGCAGCAACGCCAGCACGTCGCCGAGGTTATGCGCCGCGTCGGCCACCAACGCGACCGAGTTCGCGGTAAGCCCGAACCCGGCCTCGGCCACCACGAACGCCATGTTGACCGCCGCGCCCACCGCGAAGGCGGTGTCCATCCGAGCCGGCGCGTGGTGGTGATGCGTGTGGCCATGATGCTGCCCGCCGTGGTCATGTCCGCTGTGACCATTTCCGCCATGGTCATGCCCATGCGCGTGGCTGTGATGCTGTGCCGTCATGCGACCGATCTTGCCACGAAACGCCATGCCATGCGACCGGTTGGCACCATTTCATACCGCAATGGCGAACTGGTGATGAGGTTTGGCTTCATCAGGCGCCTATCTTTCTTGTTCATCCCATCGAAAGGCCGTCGTCGCGGGTCATGCTGGCGAGTTCGATTACCTCCCTGCTGGCCCTGGCCGGCTCCTCCGTGCTGTTTCAGGGCGGAGCGATCATCCTCGGCACCTTCATTCTGGAGGATGCCGCCACCGTCATCGCCGCGATGCAGGTGGAGGATGCCGGCCTGTCCCTCTGGGTCGCGCTGACATCGTTGTACGCGGGGATCGTGCTGGGTGATCTGGGCCTGTACGGCCTCGGGCGGCTGTCCGCCCATGTCGGCTGGATCGCTCGGCAACTGCCGCCGCACCGGCAGGAGGCGATCAGGGCGTGGATCTCCGGCCGGATCTTCAAAGTGGTGGTGATCAGCCGCTTCCTGCCCGGCATGCGGTTGCCGACCTACACCACTTGCGGGTTCGTGGCCGCCAACCTGCGCCAATTCACCGCCGCGGCCATTCTCGCCACCGCCTGCTGGACCAGCCTGCTGTTCGCGGTGTCGCTCCGGGTCGGGCTGGTGCTGATGGATCATCTGGGCGCGTGGCGCTGGGCTGGCGCGGCCGGTTTCATCGTTTTCGTCATCGTCGCCGGACGCGCCGCCGCCGCCGGCCTGCAAGGAGCCCGGCGATGAGGTTGGAAACCGCCGTCTCCACCAGGCGCGTCGCCGAAAAGCCCGGCAATCCGCTGTCGTTCTTCGAGTTCTGGCCGGACTGGCTGTTCTATACCCCGGTGGTGATCCACTGGATGCTGCTGGGGATGCGCTACGGCGATTTCAGCCTGCCCACCGCCGCCAACCCCCGCATCACCACCGGCGGCCTGTGCGGCGAATCCAAGCTGTCGATCCTGTCGCAGATCGGTCCCGAGGCGCAGGCCCTGGTCGCCCCCGCCTGCGGCGTCACGGCGCATCCCGATGGCATCGCAGCGGCCGAGGCCGCCATGCAGGGTCTCGGCCTGGGTTACCCCGTGGTGGCGAAACCCGATATCGGCTGCAACGGCACCGGCGTCCGCCTGATCCACGACCGGACCGCCATGACGCGGTATCTGCGGGCATTTCCTGCCGGCGAAACCATGGTGCTGCAGCAATTCGCCAGCGAGCCCAATGAGGCGGGCATCTTCTACATCCGCCACCCGGACGAACCGCATGGCAGGATCACCTCGGTTACCATCAAGCGGCCGCCGGTGGTGGTGGGCGACGGCCGAGCCACCCTGCGGGCCCTTATCCTGGCCGATGAGCGTGCCAGGCTGGTGCCGCATCTGTATCTGGACCGGCTGGCGGACCGGCTGGACTCGGTTCCGGAGCAAGGTGAGACCGTCCAGTTGGTATTTGTCGGCAATCACTGCAAAGGGTCCGTCTTCCAGGATGGGCGGGTGCTGGTGACGCCGGCGCTGACCGCGGCGATCGACCGCCTGGCGCGTTCGATGCCGGATTTCTTCTTCGGCCGGATCGATGTGCGGTTTGCCTCCACCGTCGCGCTGCGGCGGGGCGTTGGTTTCCGGGTGATCGAGATCAACGGCGCCGGGTCGGAGGCGACGCATATCTGGGACCCGTCCACCAAGCTGCTGGACGCCTGGCGGACGCAGTTCTTCCACTACGGTTCGGCATTCCGCATCGGCGCGGCCAACCGGCGGCGAGGCTTTGCCCCCTCCGGCCTGCGCACGATGTATCGCGACTGGATGAACCAGCGGCGGCTGATGGCGCTTTACCCATTGAATGATTGAGGTTTCCAAGCTTGTCTGCCGCCGGCATTCGCGGTGTGGAGACCAGCATGTCCGAAGACCATCCGGAGATCGAGGAACTGCAGCGAACCGCCGCCTGGCGTCTGCGCCTGGTCGATGCCGACCCCGGCGACACCGCCAGTGCGGCGGCCGCGGCCTTGCTGGAAACCCTGGCCAACGATCTGCGGCGCAACGATTACGCCGAATTGTGGACGGAGCTTCGGTCGATCGGCAACTGGCTGGCGGAGTCGGACGCCATCTCCGACTACGCCGACCTGTCGGCCGACTACCGGCTGCGGATCGGCACCCGCGACCATCCGGCAGATGGATCGGATTACCTGCTTGGGTTACTGGCCATCGCGCGCGGCCTCGTGTAACGGGGCGCCCGAGATTGACGGGGCCGGTCAGGCGATGTGGATATGGCCGGGAATTCCCAAGCCACGACCATGCTGTGTAAATGTTTGTTTTTTCGCGTGATTCACGCCTTCCGGCCTTCGGCGTCAGGCGATCACGCTCTAGTCTATCCTCCCGAATCGGCCGGAGCCACGCATGAACACGATCCAAGCCCTCGTCATCGCCATCCTGCAGGGGGCGACGGAGCTGTTTCCCGTCAGCAGCCTGGGGCACGCGGTGGTGCTGCCGGCGCTGCTGCACTGGGGGATCAACCAGCACGCCCCCGAGTTCCTGCCGTTCCTGGTGATGCTGCATCTGGGCACCGCGACCGCGCTGCTGGCGTATTTCTGGCAGGACTGGTGGGCGATCACCACCGGGGTGCTGGGGATCGGCGGGGCGCACCAGGTCGCCGAGAGCCGGCGGGTGTTCGTCCTGGTTGTCATCGCGACGATCCCGGCGGTGATCCTGGGGTTTATCCTGGAGAAATTCTTTCGCGGACTGTTCGGCACCCCGGTGGTGGCGGCGGCGTTCCTGATCGTCAACGGTTTCCTGCTGCTGTTCGGCGAGGCGCTGCGCAAGCGCGCTTCGGCGCAGCGGTATTTGTCGACGCTGACCCGGACGGACGCGCTGGTGATCGGCCTTTGGCAGTGCACCGCGCTGGTCCCGGGCATCTCGCGGTCGGGCGCGACCATCGTCGGCGGCCTGCTGCGCGGCATCAACCATGAGGGCGCGGCGCATTTCTCCTTCCTGATCGCCACCCCGATCATCCTGGGGGCGACGGTGCTGGAGGTGCCGAAGCTGCTGCACGAACACGTGCCGCACGGGGTGCTGGCGATGTCGGCGATGGCCGCGGTGGTGGCCGGCATCACCGCGCTGCTGAGCACGGCCTTCCTGATGCGGTATTTCCGCCAGCATGATTCCTGGGCGCTGAACCCGTTCGCCTATTATTGTCTCCTGGCGGGCGTGGGCAGCCTGAGTGTGCTGTTCCTGCTGTAATGCGCCGGCCCTCGGGGCTGATCGCGTGGCTGATCGTCTGTTACGCGTTTCTATATGCACCGATCGGCTTCCTGATCGTGTTCAGTTTCAATGACTCCCGGCTGGTGACGGGGTGGTCGGGGTTTTCGACCCGTTGGTATGCGGTGCTGTGGCATGACCGGGAACTGATCGACGCGACGTTCCTGTCGCTGCGGATCGCGTCGGTGTCGGCCTCGATCGCCTGTGTGGTGGGGGCGGCGGCGGGGTTCGCGCTGGCGCGATACGGGCGGTTCCGTGGGCGCGGGCTGTTCGAGGCGATGCTGGCGGCGCCTTTGGTGATGCCGGAGGTGATCACCGGGCTGTCGCTGCTGCTGTTCTTCGTGACGCTGGAGCAGTTGACCGGCTGGCCGGAGGGTCGGGGGGCGGGGACGGTGACGTTGGCGCATGCCTCGGTTTCGGTGGCGTATGTCGCGGTGGTGGTGCGGGCCAGGCTGGCCGACGCCGGGGTGGCGCTGGAGCAGGCGGCGATGGATTTGTATGCGCCGCCGTGGAAGGCGTTTGTCGCGATCACCCTGCCGCTGATGGCGCCGGCGCTGGTATCCGGCTGGCTGCTGGCGTTCACCTTGTCGATGGACGACGTGGTGGTGGCGAGTTTCACCTCCGGCCCGGGGGCGTCGACGTTGCCGATGGTGGTGTTCTCGGCGACCCGGCTGGGGGTGACGCCGGAAATCTATGCGCTGGCGACGGCGATTGTCGCGGTGGTGGCGATGCTGCTGCTGGCGGTCTCCCTGCTGTGGCGGCGGCGGATTTAGGCGATGCGCGGAGAGACCGGGTCACTTGCAGCGGCGCGCGGGCGTCTCATCGCCATGGCTGGCAGGATATGACGCGCCAAAGGCGTGGAGAGCGCGTCTTCGCTCGCCATGACGGGGGGCGGCCGCGGCCTGCTCGACGCGCTTATCCCTGCGCATCGCTTCAGCGTGTGGCGAGCGTGGTTGACGCGAGGAGAGCGGCTTTGCCGCTGGTGAGGTGGGTGGCGGCCTGGCTGAGCGCGTTGATGCGGATGATCTCGGTTCGGCGCTGGGCGGGGGGCAGTCTGGCGAGGTCGCGGGCGCATTCGGCGGCGACCTGGGTCATGGCGCTGGCCCAGGGGTGGACGGGGGCCTGGGTCGGTTGCGGCGGCTGGAGTTGGGTTTGGGCTTGCTCGAGACCGGCGAGCGCGGCCTGTTCGTCGGCTTCATCCCGGGTGTCGCGGCGTTGGATCTCCAGGGCGGCGGTGCTGCGCTGGGTGGAGCGGTTGAGGGCGTTGGCGTTGCCTCGGAGTTTCAGGGTCATGGATACGGAGCGGTCGGGGTCGGCGGACAGGCGGAGATTGTCGAGCGAGGCCAGCGCGAAGCCGACGATCTGGGCGACGGTGACCAACTGGTCGCCGCCGGCGGCGTTGTAGGCGTCGATGGCCTGGCGGGCGGCCTGGCGGGCGAGGGCGATGTCGGTGATGCCGCCGGTCAGCAGCAGCGGGGTCAGCAGGGCGACGACGAACGTCATCAGCGGGCCGGTTTCGGCCGGTTTCGGGGTCATGTGCCTGGGTCCTGTCAGGGAATGAGGTCGCCGGGGCGGATGCCGCGGATTTTCGGCATCTCGGTGATGCCCTTGCTGCGGTTGTCGTCGATCTCACGCTGGTACATCAGGCCGACGCGGCGGGCGAGGTAGGCTTGCTGCTGGGGCGTGGGGTTGTCCATCATGATCATGCCGCCGCCGGGCAGGATGCCCTCGGTGTTGGCGATGTCGAGGCCCTCGTTTTCCTTGGCGATGCGGTCCTGTTCGCGCAGCGTCTCGACGGCGGCGCGCTGTTCGGGGGTCCAGACGATCGGGGTGCCGGGCTGGCCGACGATCTTCGGGTGTTCGCCGTCGCGGCAGCGGGTTTCGATGTCATCGACGAAGCCGTCGGGGTCGGCCGGGCACCATTCGCGTGACGGCGGGCGGCCGACGGGGACGCTGAGCGGCTTGGCCTGGCGGCGTTCCAGGGCGCGCAGCAATGTGTCGTAGGCCCTGGCGGCGGTGCAGGCGGTGGTGATGTGGCGGGTGCTGTCGCCGTTGGGGTCGCGCAGGTTCATGCCGAGGCGGAAGCAGGCGGCGGCGGCGTGGTAGGTGGACAGCGCCTGGACGGCGAGGGTGACCTCGGTCTCGTCGCGGGGATGGAGCGCGGCGAAGCTGATCAGGGCGCAGAACATGCGGCGGTTTGCCCAGCCGGTGGGTTCGCTGGGGTCGATGGGCATGGCCCGCATGATGGTGCGGATGGCCTCGGTGATGAAGACGGGGTTGATCGGGCCGTCGGCGTGGAAAATGGCCTCGCGGTCGTAGGGTTCGGGTTCGGGGTCCGTGCTTTGGGCTGGGGTCTGATGCGGGGTTTGCTGCGGCATATCGTTCATGTTGTGTTCTAAAATGGTTGTAGAGGTGGGATGAGGGGTGGCGGGTTCAAGAGGGTTGGGGATTTTGCCGGTGGCCGGGCGGCGTGATAGGCGACGATGGTTGCAATGGGATCACGATCATGACGCCTCTGTTCGATCCGGCTGATTTTCGTCTGCCGCCTGGCGTGGCGCATGTCTGTGCCGGGGGCGAAACGGCGGCGCTGCTCGGGCATGATGCGGCGGTGCTGCGGTATCTGGCGGACAAGAGCAGCGGGCTGCCGGGGCGCACCGCACAGGAGCGGGAAATCGAGGCCGCCCGAACGGGGATGGCCGCGTTGTGGGGGGTGGAGGCGGGCGATATCGGGTTCGTCGGCAATGTCGCCGAGGGGGTCGCGCTGGTCGCCGACAGTATCGACTGGCGGGAGGGTGATTCGATCGCGATCGATGCGGTTGAGTATCCTTCGGTGGTTGGTCCGATCGTGATGCGGCGCGATCCGGTGATTGCGCTGCGGCAGGCTCGCGGTGGGGCGCCGGACCGGTTGGCCGCCTGCGTCGATGGCAGCACACGGGTGATTGCCGTCAGTTACGTGTCGTATCTGACGGGGGAGCGGGTTGACCTTGTTGCGCTGCGGGCGCTGGCGGATCGGGTGGGGGCGTTGCTGATCGTCGATTTCACCCAGGCGTCGGGGTATCTGCCGATCGAGGCGTCGGTGGCGGATTTTGCTTTCTCGGCCTGCTACAAATGGATGCTGGGGATTACCGGGGTGGCGGTGGCGTACTGGAACCGTGTGCGGCAGCCGGGGTGGACGCCGTTGTCGGCAGGGTGGTTTTCGTTTGCGGCCGGGTCTCGGGGGTATGATGCGGTTCCGGCGCTGAAGGCGGATGCGATGCGGTTTACCCGGGGCAATCCGGCGCACTGCCCGATCTATGTGCTGAATGGGGCGTTGTCGTATCTTTCCCGGTTCGATATGGCGGCGGTGCAGCGGCATGTGCAGACGTTGACCGTGGCGTTGATCGAGGGGTTGGCGGAGGCCCAGGTGGCCGTCATGACGCCGGCCGATCCGGGGCGGCATGGGGCGAGCGTTTGCGTGGCGTCGCCTCGGGCGGCGGCGATCGTCGATGCGCTGTATGAGCGGGGGGTTTATGCGTGGAATGGGCAGGGGCGGGTGCGGTTCAGTTTCCACGGTTATAATACGATGGCGGATGTGGATCGGGTGGTGGAGGCGTTGCTTGGGTGTTTGTGACGCTGTTCGGATATTGACGGGGTCTGGAAGCAAGAAAGTGTAAACACGGATTACAGGGATTAAGGGCACAGATTACACGGATCGTATTTGGTCTCCTGTCGCTGACTTTTTCCGGGGGATTTGTTTTTGTCTTTTGCTTTTGGTTCGGGGTTGTTGCGGGGCGGGCTGTGTGCGGTTTTCGCTTCTCTTTTTTTGAGGCGGATTAGCGGGATGAAGAGGGATGAAATGGGATGTCTTCGCAGCACGAATTTGTTCACGGATTCTTTGGTTACAGCTCGGCCGGCGGAGGTGATGGCCGCGCCCGAAAATCTTATCGCGATACCATCGCCCAGGGGTTTCCGATCGGTAATGCAGCAAGCGCGTTTTCGGTCATCTCAAACGCAATCATCCGGCAAATTCGGTTCGGATTGCGGCGGTGTTCTGGCCGATGGCGGGGACGGGGCCCAGGGCTGGGGTTTCGCCGGCGTGGATGACGGCGGGGGCGATGATCTGGGCTGTGCCACCGTTGGGCAATGCCACGGTGGTGCGCCGCAGGGCGGGGTGGTGGCTGAGGGCGGCCAGGTCGTTGACGAAGCCGTAGGCGGTGTTGGACCCTCGTAGTTTCGTTGCAGCTTGATCGCGGGTCAGCGTGGCGAACATTTGGCCGACGCGGTCGTCTACCATGGTTCGGTTGGCGACGCGGATCGTGTTGGTCTCGAAACCGGGTTGTTGGGGCAGGTCCAGCGCGTCGAGGAATTTGGCGCAGAAACTGGCCCATTCGCGTTCGTTCTGGATGGAGATCAGCACCAGGGCGCCGTCGCTGGTGGCGAAGGCGCCGTACGGGCAGATGGACGGATGTGCCAGGCCCATGCGCTGGGGGGAACGGCTGGTGCCCTCGAAATACAGCAGCGGCACGTTCATCCAGTCGGCGACGGCGTCGAACAGGCTGATCTTCAGGCCTTTGCCTTGTCCGGTCGTTGCGCGCTCGATCAGGGCTTCCAAGACACCTGTGTAGGCATTCATGCCGCAGCCGACATCGGCGATGGACACGCCGACGCGGCCAGGGCCGGCGGGATGGCCGGTGACCATCGCCAGGCCGGATTCCGCCTGCACCAGCAGGTCGTAGGCTTTCATCGAGGCGTATTCTCCGGTTTCGCCGTAGCCGGAGATGTCGACGGTGATCAATCGTGGGTGTTGGGCGCGCAGAGCGTCCGATCCGAAGCCGGAACGGGCGGCGGCGTTGGGGGCGAGGTTCTGGATGAACACGTCGGCCTTGGCGATCAGGCGGTGCAACAGGGCGGCGTCGTCGGGGTTCTTGATGTCGGCGACAAGGCTTTCCTTGCCGCGGTTGAGCCAGACGAAATAGCTCGACAGGCCTTGCACCGCGGTGTCGTAGAAGCGGGCGAAGTCGCCTTCGGCGCGCTCGATCTTGATGACGCGGGCGCCGGCGTCGGCGAGGCGGGCGGCGCAATAGGGGGCGGCGACGGCTTGCTCCAGCGAGACAACGAGCAGGCCTTGCAGCGGTTTGGTCATGGGGATGGGTCCTTGTCAGTGCGGACAGGAACCACGGCCGGGGTGGGCGGCGCAAGGTTGCCGGGGCGGTGCGGATGGGTAAACTCGTTTGCAGGAACAAGAACGGGGGAAACGGCATGAGCCGTCAGGTCACCGTCTCCGGCGTCAGCCTGGAGATCGAGGAGAAGGGGCAGGGGCGTCCGATCCTGTTTCTGCATCCGGGCGAGGGGTTGCAGCCCGGGCGGCCGTGGCTGGACCGGCTGGCTGTCAACCATCGGGTCATCGCGCCGCATCATCCGGGATTCGGCGGGTCGGTGCTGCCGGACTGGATGGGGTCGGTGGATGACCTGGCGTATCTGTATCTCGATCTGGCGGCGGCGCTGAAGCTGGAAAACGCTGTGCTGGTGGGCGCTTGTTTCGGCGGCTGGGTGGCGGCGGAGATGGCGGTGCGCAATACCGCTCGCTTTGCCGGATTGGTGCTGGCGGCGCCGCTGGGGATCAAGGTCGGCGGGGTGCTGGACCGGGACATCCTGGATATGCATGCGGTGTCGCGTGACGAGTTCATGCGGCGCGCCTGGGCTGATCCGGAGAAGGGCGTGGTTGACTATACCAGGCTGGGGGATGCGGAACTGGCGGGTATCGCGCGGGGGCGGGAGACGTTGGCGGTGTTTGGCTGGAAGCCGTACATGCACAATCCTCGGCTGAGGCGCTGGCTGCACCGGATCGATATTCCGACGCATCTGATCTGGGGCGAACAGGACGGGATCGTTTCGACGGCTTATGGCGAAGCCTGGAAGGCGGAGATTCCGAGCGCCTCGATGGAAACGATGGCGGCGACTGGACATTATCCGCACTGGGAACATCCGGATCGGTTCGCCGAGCTGGTGGATGGGTTTTGGAAACGGCTGTAGGAGAGCGGATATGCGCACCTGGTATTTCTCCGAGATGGCGTATCACCCGGCTTGGGACAAGGGGTTGGCCCGCGGGTCGCTGCGGGTGAATTTTCCCAGTGAGAATCTTGATCCGGTGGAAGCGGGGACGTTGCTGAACCGGTATCTGGACGAGTTCGCGCTGTGCGATGAGGTCGGGCTCGATATCATGGTGAACGAGCATCACAGCACGGCGACGTGCATGACCGTTTCGGTGCCGATGGCGCTTTCGGTGATTGCGCGTGAAACCAAGCGGGCGCGTCTGTTGAGTTTGGGCAACCCGATCGCCAACCGGCCCGATCCGGTGCGGGTGGCGGAGGAGATGGCGTGGCTGGACTGCCTGTCGGGCGGGCGGATCGAGATGGGGCTGGTGAAGGGGGCGCCGTATGAGATCGCGCCGGCGAACTCCAATCCCGGGCGGCTGATGCGGCGGTATTGGGAGGCGCATGACCTGATTATCAAGGCGCTGTCCACGACGACGGGGCCGTTTTCCTGGGAGGGCGAGTTTTATCAGTATCGGGCGGTGAATATCTGGCCTCGGCCGATCCAGCAGCCGACGCCGCCGATCTGGATGACGGGGATGAGCGTCGACACCGGGACTGCGGCGGCTGAACGCGGGCATGTGGTTGGAACGTTGCTGTCCGGTGGGCTGGCGAAACCGATGTACGCAGCCTATCGCAAGCG
>DATAZJ010000460.1:0-2104 GCA_036272115.1 Rhodopila sp.
AAGCCGCAACCGACGCTGTACGGCACAGCGCGATTTGCGACGGTTGCGGAAGTCCGGGCCAGCGGGCTATTGCCACCGAAAGGCAAAACCCCACGTCCCGGCATCATCGTGGGCGGATTTCCCCGTCATTCCGGTGCGATCGATTATCTGACCTATTCGAATGCGGGTCATGTGCTCTGCCTTGGCCCGACGCGGTCAGGAAAAACCGCCAGCACGATGAAGCCGACACTGCTGACTTGGCCGCACTCGGTCATCGTCTATGACCCGAAAGGGGAAACCTGGCGTGATTCGGCTGGCTGGCGGCATAAAGAGGCACACAATATCGTCCTACGATTTGCCCCCGCCGAGCTGCACAACACGATCGCCTGGAATCCCTTTGAGCATGTCCGCCGCGGCACACCATTCGAATTTCGTGATGTTGCCAACATCATTACGCCAATCGCAGATCCGCACGGCAAGGGGCCAACTGATCACTGGGAACCCTCAGCCGCGAATCTTTTGGTCGGTGTGGCGCTATTCCTTGGCACCCAACCTTGCGGCTGCACCCTGACCGGCTGCCTCACGATGATTGACGGGCCGGCCCATCCGCAGACCGGCGTACAGGCTTGGCTTACCGCCATGGCGCAGCATTCGACGCCGCAGATTGCCCAGGTCGGCAATGGCCTGCTGGCCACCGCATCGCGCGAGCGCGCCAGCATCATTTCCACTGCCCGTCGGCTGCTGGCGATTTATCGTGACCCCGTAGTGGCGAAGAACACCGCCCACAGCGATTTCCGTATTGCGGATTTGATGGATGCGGATCGGCCAGTGTCGCTCTATATCGAAACCCGTGGCGAAGACGAATTGCGGCTGCGGCCCCTGGTGCGGCTGTTTCTGTGGCTCGCTATCGGTCAGTTGATCAGCAACACCGAACCGCATCGGCGTCCGCTGATTGCCGCGATTGATGAGGTGGCATCGCTCGGTCAGATGGAACCGCTGGAAATGATGCTATCGAAAAGCGCCGGCAGCGACGTGTATGGTTTGCTGTTGACGCAGGATCGCGCCGACATCCTCGCGGCCTATGGACCGAATGAGCGGATCACCGCGAACTGCCACGTCCTGGTGGCGCATGCGCCAAACAATGCTGACACGGCACGGTGGCTCTCGACCAAGACCGGCCAGACGACGGTTGTCACCGAGGAAGTGAGCGAGGCGCAGAGCAGCGGTAGCCAGCGGTCACAGAACCGCTCCTATCGTTCGGTGGCGCGGCCGGTGCTTACCCCGGATGAAGTCTCCCGGTTGCGGTTGCCGGTGCGCGATGCCGAGGGACAGATCACCGGCCCGGGCGAAACGCTGATCTTCCAGGCGGGTCAGCACGTGATCCGCGGCGTGCAATCGCTCGGCTTCCTGGATCCGGAATATCGGCGCCGCATGGCGATCCCAGCCCCGGCGACGATGCGGGCGGTTTCCCGCTCATCAGTCGTGGACACGGGACGGCCGGGCCCGGGTCGGACACATCTGTCATGACCGGCCCTTCGTGGGCCCGGAAGGCCGCCGGGGCATGGCGGTGACGCCGTGATCCCCTGCCCCGGATGCGGCACCGTGCTGCTCGAGACCTCCAGCAACGCCGCGCCAGGTCGGCTGCCGACCGAATGGGCGGTAGAGTGCCGCACCTGCCGAAGGTCTGGGGCCCTGAGTTGCAGGCACGCCGAACCGGGCATGGAAGAATTCGCCCGGCAGTACGCCAGGGCGGCCTTCGAACGCTGGGAAGCCGGCGAGGCGCCCCCTGGCCGTACCGGGCGCCGGCTGGTCCGGCGCCTCGCTGCCGGCGCCACGCTCGCGACTGGGTGCCTGGTTGTCGGGGCCTGGCAGGCTGGCCTGTACTGGAACGCCACGCCATCGATGCCGGAAGGCCTGTGGCGCGTGGCCGTGCTGCACGGGCCGCCTGCGCGCGGCGCGGTCGTCACCTTCTGTGCGGACAAGGCTGTCGCCCGGGTTGCCGTGGCCCGTGGCTACCTGGAGCCCGGTCCCTGCGCCGGCGGTGCCGAGGCACTGCTCAAGCCGGTCGTGGCCGTCCCGGGCGACGTGGTGACGGTCAACGCGTTTGGCATGACCGTGGATGGCC
>DATAZJ010000461.1:0-5820 GCA_036272115.1 Rhodopila sp.
CCTGGTTCTCGAACAGGATGTCGCCGTTGCTGGGTTGGTACAATCCGACGGCAAGGCGGGCGATGGTGGATTTGCCGCAGCCGGATTCGCCAACCAGCGCGAAGGTGGTGCCCTGGGTGATGGTGAACGAGACATCGTCGACCGCGCGCAGGCTCCGGCGCTGCTCGCGGGCGAGCACCCGTTGCAGGAAAGGACGCGAGACGTCGAAGAAATGCGAAACCGCAACGGCTTCCAGCGTTTTCGCCTCAGTCATGGGCATGCAGCCAGCAGGCGGCGCTGGTGGCACCTGCGCTCAGCAATTCCGGCTGTTCCTCGCTGCATCGGGCGAACACCCGGGGACAGCGCGGGTGGAAGCGGCATCCGGTCGGAATGGCGTCCAGGCGCGGCATGGCGCCATCGATCTGATGCAGCCGGTCCACGCGATGCTCCAGCGACGGGATGCTGGCCATCAGCCCGTTGGTGTAGGGATGGGCGGGTTGACCGATGACCGCGGCGACGGGGCCGATCTCGGCGATGCGGCCGGCATACATCACGGCGACGCGGTCGGCGGTCTCGGCGATGACGCCCATGTCGTGGGTGACCAGCATGACGGCGGTGCCGTGGTCGCGGGTCAGGTCTTTCAGCAAGGTAATGATCTGCGCCTGGATCGAAACGTCCAGCGCGGTGGTGGGTTCGTCGGCGATGACCAACGCCGGTTCGGCACACAGCGCCAGCGCGATCACCACACGCTGGCGCTGGCCGCCGGAAAACTCGTGCGGATAGGCATCGATACGCTGGGCGGCGGCGGGGATGCCGACCCGATCCAGCCAGCCGATCGCCTTGCGTTTGGCCTCGGCATCGGACAGCCGGGCGTGGGTCTGCATCGTTTCGGTCAATTGACGGCCGATGGTGTAGAGCGGGTTCAGCGTCGTCAGCGGGTCCTGGAAGATCATGCCGATGCGGCGGCCTCGGATTCTGCGCAATTGCTCCGGGGCAAGGTTGTCGATGCGCTTTCCGTCAAGTTTTATTTCGCCCCCGGCAATGCGGCCGGGCCGTTCCAGAAGCCCGACGATGGCAGCACCGGTCAGCGACTTGCCGGCGCCGGATTCGCCCACGACGCCAAGGATCTCGCCGGTGTCGATGCTGAAGGAAATGCTGTCCAGGGCCCGCAAAATGCCTCGGCGGGTGGGAAACTCCACCGTCAGGTCCTGAACATCCAGCAGCGCCATCAGCGCAGCCTGGGGTTCAGCGCGTCGCGCAGCCAGTCGCCCAGCAGGTTGATCGCCAGGACCATCAGGATAAGGGTCACGCCGGGGAAGACGCTGACCCACCACTGGCCGGAAAACAGGAAGTCGTCGCCGAAACGGATCAGCGTGCCGAGCGATGGTTGCGTGGGGGGCAGTCCAACGCCGAGGAAGGACAAGGTGGCCTCGGCGATGATGGCAAGCCCGAGGTTCAGGGTGCCGATGACCATGACCGGGCCGGTGACGTTGGGCAGCACGTGGCTCAGCATGATGCGCCATGACGGCACGCCGATGATCCGCGCGGCCATAACGTAGTCCTTGTTGCGCTCGACCAGGGTGGACCCGCGGACGGTTCGCGCGAAATTCGGCCAGATGCTGATGCCGATGGCGAAGACGATGACGTAGATCTGCAATCCCTCGCGCATGGTGCGAGGCAGCACGGCGGTGATGACGCCATCGACCAGCAGGGCCGTGAGGATCGAGGGAAAGGTCAGTTGCACGTCGGCGATGCGCATCAGCAGCGCATCGACGAAGCCGCCGGCATAGCCCGCCAGCAGGCCGGCGGTGACGCCGACGACGATGGCGAACAGAACGGACAGCAGGCCGACCATCAGGCTGATGCGCATGCCGTACATGATGGCGGACAACACGTCCCGGCCCTGGTTGTCGGTGCCCAGCAGGTTGGACCAGTCGGCGTCCGGCATCCCGATCGGCGGCTTGAAGCTGTCCATCAGCGACAATGACGCCACGTCCATCGGGTTGTGCGGGGCGAGCAGCGGCGCGAACGCGGCGGCGACGACCAGGATGAGGGCGACCAGGGCCGACAGCATCGCCACCTTGGACTGGCGGAAATTGTAGGCCAAATCACTATCCCAGGCACGCGCGAGCATCATCGGCGGACCCGGAGACGAGGATCGACGGCGTAATACAGCAGATCGACCACCAGGTTGATCAGCACGAACACCAGGGCGATCAGCATCAGATAGGCGGACATCACCGGGATATCGACGACGGCGACGGATTGCACCAGCAGCAGCCCCATTCCAGGCCACTGGAAAACCGTTTCGGTGACCAGGGAAAACCCGACGATGCCGCCGAACTGCAAGCCGATGATGGTGATGACCGGCACCAGGGTGTTTTTCAGCGCGTGGCCGAAATTGATCGCCCGGTTGGTCAGCCCCCGCGCTCGGGCGAACCTGATGTAGTCGGTGCGCAGGACCTCCAGCATCTCGGCGCGCACCAGGCGCATCAGCAGGGTCATCTGGAACATGCCGAGCGTGATCGCCGGCAGGATCAGCGACCGGATGCCGGACCAGGAGGTGAAACCGGTGGTCCACCAGTCGCCGACATGCTCGACGGTGCCGCGGCCGAAGCTGGGCAGCCAGCCCAGCCACACCGAGAACACCAGGATCAGCAGGATGCCCAGCAGGAAGGTCGGCAGCGAAACGCCGATCAGGCTGCCGGTCATGAACAGGCGCGACACCAGCGTGTTGCGGTGGATACCGGTGTAGACGCCCATCGGCACGCCGATCGCGAACGCCAGCACCGAGGCGGTGATCGCCAGTTCCAGCGTCGCCGGCAGGCGCTCGGCGATCAGGCTGCTGACGGGTTGGGCGAGGCGGTAGGAGATGCCGAAATTGCCGTGCAACGAGGCCCACAGGAACCGGCCGTACTGGACGATGAAGGGCTTGTCGAAGCCAAGTTGCTTGATCAGGGCCAGACGCTGCGCCTCGGTATGGTCCTGTCCCAGGAGGATGTTCACCGGGTCGCCGACAAAGTTGAACAGGGCGAAGGCAATGAAGCCGACAACCAGAAGGACGGGAATAGCCTGGAGCAGGCGGGAGCCGATGAAACCGAGCATTCGGGCGTGAACTAAGGCGGATCGGGAGGGCTTTGCCAAGGGGAAATGCGTCGTTCGGCCGATGATTTCGTGGTTCTCACCTGATCCCCCTATCGCCGCACGGCCGGTTGTCCCGCCCGCCATCACCCCATTGACGCAATCCCGCGTTTGGTCCTATCAGCGCTGCACCGGGACGTTCCCGGTCCTCGTGATTTGTCCGGCCGGATTGCGGCGAGGTGAAACAAGCGCGCTAAAGAGGCCAGCATCAGGTTCGGTTCCCGCTGGACCCAAGCTGCTCAACGGTCGGCCCATCGTTTGCAGGGGCCCTGACACATGACACTCGATCCATCCCGCCTGCGTCCCGCGACCCGTCTGGTTCATGGCGGCGTCCAGCGCACCCATCACGGCGAAACGGCGGAAGCGCTGTTTCTGACCTCCGGCTATGTTTATGACGATGCCGAACAGGCCGAGGCGACATTCGCCGGCAACGTCGAGCACTATCAATATTCCCGCTTCGCCAACCCGACACTGACGATGCTGGAGCAGCGGCTTTGCCTGATCGAGGGCGCGGAAGACTGCCGTACCACGGCCACCGGCATGGCGGCGGTCAACGCGGCACTGCTGTCGCACCTCAAGGCCGGCGATCGGGTGGTGGCCGCTCGGGCGCTGTTCGGGTCGTGCCACTGGATCGTTTCAACGCTGCTGCCGAAATTCGGGATCAAGACGGAATTCGTCGACGGCGCCGACCTAGGCCAGTGGGAAACGGCGTTGGCGCGTCCGGCCAACCTGGTGCTGCTGGAATCACCGTCCAATCCGATGCTGGAAATGGTCGATCTGCCGGCGGTGGCGGAACTTGCCCACAGGGCCGGCGCGATCGTCGTGGTGGACAACGTGTTTGCCACGCCGTTGTTGCAGCAACCGCTGAAGCTGGGTGCCGATGTCGTGGTGTATTCCTGTACCAAGCACATGGACGGGCAGGGCAGGGTGCTGGGCGGCGCCATCCTGAGCAGCAAGAAGTGGATCAATGACGTGCTGCAGCCGTTTATCCGCAACACCGGCCCTGCGCTGTCGCCGTTCAACGCATGGGTGTTGCTGAAGGGGATCGAGACGCTCGCGCTGCGGGTCGATGCCGCCTGCCGGGCGGCTGCCTCGATCGCCGATTTCCTGGCGGAACAGCCCGGTGTCACCCGGGTGTGGTATCCGACCCGCGCCGACCATCCGCAGCACGCTCTGGCGCGGAAGCAGATGACCGCTGGCGGAACGGTCGTGACGTTTGAAGTCGCGGGCGGCCGGGACGGCGCGTTCCAGGTCATGAACGGTTTCGAACTGATCCTGGTGTCCAACAACCTGGGTGATTCCAAGTCGCTCGCCACCCATCCGGCGACCACCACGCATCTGCGCATCGGCGATCAGGAACGCGCGCGCCTGGGCATCACCGATGGTGTCATCCGCGTATCGATCGGCCTGGAGGATCCCGAGGACATCAAGGACGATCTGCGCCAGGCCCTGGTTCGGCTGAACACGGCCGGCTGACCGGCATGCGGCGATCCGTCCTGACTCGCCGCAGTCTGATCGGCACCGCCGGACTCGCGGCCATCCCGATGCCGGGTCGAGCCGAGGACGCGCCACCGCCGGTCGTGATCGGGGTGCTGACCGATCGCACCGGGATCGGCGAGGCGGTTTCCGGACCGCCTCTGGTCCAGGCCGTGCGGATGGCGGTCCAGGACACTGGCACGTTGCCGAACGAACGGCCGATCGCGGTTGTGACCGGCTCCTACCGGCTCAGGCCGGACGATGCGGTCGCCGTTGCCGGAAGCTGGTTCGATCAGGGTGTGTCGGTGATCGTCGATGTGCCCGGATCCGCCGCCGCGGTGGCGGTGCAGGCATTGGCTCGATCACGCGGGCGCTCGACATTGGTGACCGGCAGCGTCAATCCCGCGCTGACCGGGCGGGATTGTTCTCCGTTCGGGTCCAGTTGGGGCATCGACAGCGCTTCGATGGCGACGGCACTGGCGGGCGCGTTGGGGCGTTCGGGTGTGAAGACGTGGTTTCTGATCGCGCCCGATACGGTTTTGGGCCAGGCGATGCAGTCCGACGCGGTCCTGTCGATCGAAGCTGCGGGCGGGCAGGTGGTGGGACAATCCCGTCACCCGCCCGGAGCGATCGATTTCGCATCCATCGTGGCTCGAACGAAGGCCTCGGGCGCCCGAGCGGTTGGCTTGTGCGACATCGCGGAGGACCTGGCGGGGGAGCTTGGTCAGCTTCGGGCCGGCGGTCTGTTCGACGACGGCCGAAGCGTTGTTGCTTTCCTGCCGGCGATCACCGCGATTCATGCCGCCGGCGCGGCGGCCGCGCATGGGTTGATCCTGGCCAGCCCATTCTACTGGGCCCAAAACGACCAGGCCAGGTCGTTTGCCAACCGGCTTATCGCCGCTACCGGACAAATGCCCGATGCGGCGCACGCCGCCGCCTATGTCGCGGTGCGCCACTACCTGCGCGCCGTGGCCGCGACCGATGGCCTGGATGCCGGCCTGGTCAACCAGGAAATGCGCCGCACGCCGGTTTATTTCTTTGGCCGTTCGGCTTTGCTGCGCCTCGATGGGCGTTTGGCGATCGACTTGTCGTTACTGCGTGTGAAGCCGGCGGCGGCGATGCGTGGAGAATGGGATCATTACGAGGCGGTCGGTGTGATCCGAACGGCGGATATCTACCATCCGCTGAACCGGGCGGAGTGTGCCCTGGCGCCATGACCGGCTC
>DATAZJ010000462.1:0-7339 GCA_036272115.1 Rhodopila sp.
GATCGAGCCGATAAACCCCATCGGCAGGATCCCCGCGGCCCGAGCAGCGAAAATCGTGTGCTGCTTGGGGTAGAACAGCCCCTCCGGCTCCGACTGCATCCCCACATCGGCGGCAAAATCCTCCGATCCCAGGCTCAGCCCCACCACCCGAGGATGCGACTTGGCGATCTGCTCGATCCGGAAGAACCCGACCGCGTTTTCCACCAGCGCAATGAACTTGACACCCCCCGCCGGCAACCCCCGCTCAACCTCAAGCTCGGCAACGATCTCGGCACAGGCCAGCACGTGCTCCGGACTGTCCACCTTGGTCAACATCAACGCCGCCACACCCGGAATGACCGCCGCTTCCAGATCGCGCACCAGCAACCGCCACGGCCGGTTCACCCGCACCACCACATCCGCCCCATTGCGGGAAACCTGAGGGATCGCCTCGGCGATCAGCGTCCTGGCATGTTCTTTTTGCGACGGCGCGACCGCGTCCTCCAGATCCAGAATGATCGCGTCAGCCCCCCGATCGGCCCCGGTGCGCACGAACTTCTCCGCCGTCACCGGAACGAACATCAAGGACCGCCAAACCGGCAGATCGTCACGCATCTCACCCCTCCTTGATCACGCCGTCAGCGGCCAACGCAGCCAGCCGATCGGCATCGTATCCAATCGATTCCAGCACCGACCGCGTGTGCTGCCCCAGCGCCGGCGCCGCCGACCGCAACCGCCCCGGCGTCTCCGACAGCCGAGGGATAATGTTGTGCATCAGCACCGATCCCGCTTCGTCATCCGGCACCTCAACCAGCACCCCCCGCGCATGCACATGCGGATCGTCCATCAACTGATCGATCTCATAGATCGGGGTCGCCGTCACCTCCGCCGCCTCGAACACCGCCATCGCGTCCGCCTGCGTCCGTTCGGCGATCCAGGCCGCGACTACCCCGTCGCATTCATCGATGTTCCGCACCCGGTCGGTGTTCGTCCTGAACCGAGGATCGTCGATCATGTCCGCCCGCCCGATCGCTCGGAACAGCCGCTCCGCCATCGCCTGGATGGACGCGGAAATCGCAATGAATCGCCCATCGCTGGTGCCATAGACATTCCGCGGCGACGTTGTCAGCGACCGGCTACCCGTCCGCTGCGGCTTCTCGCCGGAAACCCGATACATCGCCGCCTCCGGCCCCAGCACCGAGATCATCGGCTCCAGCAACGGCAAATCGATCACCTGCCCGCGTCCGCCGCGTTCAACGACTCGCAGCGCCACCATCACCGCATAGGCGCCATACAACCCCGAAACCATGTCCGCCAGCGCCAGCGGAGGCAGCACCGGCGGCCGGTCGCCAAACCCGTTCTTCGCGGCAAACCCCGACATCGCCTCCACCAGCGTGCCGAACCCTGGCCGGTCGCGATACGGCCCGTCCTGCCCGAACCCGGTGATCCGCACGATGACCAGACCCGGATTGCGCGCATGCAGCACGTCCGGCCCCAGCCCCATCTGCTCCAGCGTGCCCGGCCGATAGTTCTCCACCAGCACCTGGCTGGTCGCCAGCAGATCCAGCAACGCATCCCGCCCCGCCTGCGGCCGCAGGTTGATCGCCAGACTCTTCTTGTTCCTGGCATAGACTTTCCAATGCAGCGACAGCCCCTTCACCCGCCACGCCCGCAGCGGATCGCCGACCTTGGGGTCCTCGATCTTGATGACCTCGGCCCCCTGATCGGCAAGCTGCAAGCTGACCATGTTGCCGGCGACAAGGCGGGACAGGTCGACCACGCGAATGCCGTCCAGCGGCGCGGGGGCGGTCGGGTCGAATTGAATGCGAGGGATCATGATACCTTTGGGACAACACGTGTGGCGAGGCTATTGTCCCGTCAGACACGGCCGCCGCGCAAGGGCTGGAACCATCCCTGCCTTCAGCCATTCAGCGGAGACCACTCTTTCATCATGCCACGCCGCCGACTCGCCGCCCTTTGCCTCGCCCTTCTGACCGCTGCCTGCACGACACCCGCCCCGGTCGAACCACCCGGCGCCGCCATCATCTACGTCATCGATCGTGGCTGGCACACCGACGTTGCCCTGCCGGTCGAGGAAATCGCCGGCCCGCTGGCCTCGCTGGAGGCCGAATTTCCCGGCGTGCGCGTCCTGACTTTCGGCTTCGGTGAGCGGCAATTCCTGGTGACCCGGCAGAAGAACCTCGGCGCGATGCTCAACGCCTTGCTGCCCAGCCGAAGCGCGCTGCTGATGACGGCGCTGAACACCTCGCCGCAAGCCGCGTTCGGGGCGTCGAATGTGGTGACGCTACACGTCTCCCAAGCCGGGCTGGACCGGATCGAGGCCAGTATCTGGCGGGAATTCGAACGCTCCGCCGCTGGCAATCCGGTGCTGCTGGCGAACGGCCCCTATCCCGGCAGCGTATTCTACGCCGCCCACGATACCTATGACGGGTTCAATACCTGCAACACCTGGACGGCGGATACGTTGCGAACCGGCGGCGTGTCGGTGCCGGTCGCTGGCGTGCTGTTCTCGGGCCAGGTCATGGGCCCGGTGCGCTGGATCGAGGCGCACCAGGCCACATCACCCCGGAATTAATGCGACGGCGTCACGATCGTGGTGTTGCCCGCCGGCGGCGGCGGATCGCTGCTGCTGAACGACAAACAACCAGCCAGCACGAGCGGCAGCAAAAGGGTCAGCAGGGCGAGACGCATAAATATTTCCCTTCCATTAAGCGCATCAAGACATACGGCCATTCCGGGATTTTTTCCGTTCAATAATTGTTGTATGGCAACAGTGCGAGGTCCTGCGCGCCGGTCGATCCCGTTTTGCCGTCGTTGAACGATGGCTATTGTTAATGATGCGCTAGCCCGGTTCGATCGGCATCCGGGCGATGCTGAGCCAGGCGACCGGGGCGCCCGCGCCCTCGGCTGCCTGGGCGGCGGGCAGCGACGTGTTCCAATCGGCGGCGATAAATCGGCGCCCGCTCACATCCGCGGCATCGTCGGATACCAGCCACAGCAGCGGGGGCAGCATGATCTCCGGCCGCAACATCTTCGACCGGTCCCCCGCGTCGCCCACCAGCGGCGTGTCGGTCACGCCACCCGGCACCAGCACGTTGGCGGTGACGGCGGTGCCCTTCAGGTCGGCGGCCAGCACGGCCATGGACGACTCGGCGGCCGCCTTGCTCGACCCGTACAGCAGGTAGCCTTCACGCACCATGGTCCCCAGGCTGGTGGTGACGGTGATGATCCGCCCGCTGTTGGCCTTCAGCATATGCGGCAGCACCGCGCGCGACATCAGGATCGGCGATGTCGCATTCACCGTCAGGAAGCGGTTCCACTGCTCGGGCGTCACCTCCCAGAACCGGATCGGTTTCCGCCGCTGGTCGTCGCGGATGCCGGCCTGGCCAATACCGGCGTTGTTCACCAGCACGTCGATTCGGCCGAAGGCGGTGAGCGTCTCGGTCACGATGGTGTCGAAGGAAGCCGGGTCGGCAAGGTCGGCGGCGACCGGCTTGATCGGGGCGGGCAGGGTGCCCAGCGCGGCGGCGTTGCGGTCCACGGCGACGACGTCGAAGCCAGCTTGCGACAGGCCCAGGGCCATGGCGCGCCCCATGCCACTGGCGGCGCCGGTGACGATGGCGGTTTTTCGGGTTGTTGGCATTGTCGGTTCCTCCTGCCCGCGAGTGTGCGGCGAACGGCTTGGGATGCCAAATCGCCTACCGCACGCGCCGGCGGATGCCGTCCTGCACAGCGTTAAAATTCAGCAACAGTCCGGTCTTGCAACAACTGAACCGCGGTTAGGTTTGAAGCTGGCTCTCGCGTTTGATACCAACCGGCATTGATGCAAACTCTTCGCTTGACCCCGTCCGTCATGCCGGCGCATGCCGGTATCCACGCCTTTTGCGAGCGGAAACAAAGGCATGGATGGCGAAGCCTGCGCTCACCATGGCGGTTGCTCGGTGCTGCCGATGGGTCAACATCGAGGGCGATTGGTATGGGACGCTGACCCGGCAACCGTTGTTGATGGATTGGCCAAAGCTTCGATCGACTGCGAAGTTCAAATACTCAGATCAAGCAGATTATAATCCCTGATCCCCGCCTTCGCCTCCGCATTCCACCGAAGCGTCTCACCCTCATGCGGGGCATAGACATAGGCCGTCTCCTCCGGAAACCGCCGGCTTCGCGCATCGATCGCGTACCCGATCAGCCGGGCGCGTTCGGCGATGCGGTCGGCGTCATACGTCGATGGCCCGTTGTGCAGGCCGCTGCCCGTGACGCCCAGCACCGACCGCCGCCGGTGGAAGCCGAAATTCACCGTCACCCGCCAATCCGGACTGGTATTGGCGAACGACCCATGCACCGCCTGGCGGTTGGTGATCGCCACATCTCCCGGTTTGCAAACAAGCGGCACCGCGTCCGGCAGCCGCTCGGTTCCCGCCGCCCCCACCATAGCGCGAATATCGGCCTTGCCGGTCTTATGCGAGCCCGGAACGACCCAGACGCCGTTCGCCGGCGTGCAGCCGTACAACTGCGCCATGAAGTTGAAACCGTGCGAGCCCTGGTCCCAATCTGGGCTGTTCCAATGGGTCAGTCCGTCCTGATGCCACGCCACCGACGCACCCAGGCCGGGTTCCTTGATGAACAGCGCCTCATTGAACGGCACGAAATCGTCGCCGTTCACCGCCGCCGCGACGGCCAGCAGCGCCGGATGGCCATAGACCCGCAACGCCGCCTCGGAGAACTGCAGCGACCCCAGGATCAGATAGACGACGTCCTTCGGCGCGTCCGCCGCGGCCTTGGGTTCGAACATCTTCACCGGATGGCGGCCGCCGGCCTGGTCGGTGCCGCCGAACGGATCACCGAGCGGCCTCGACCAGAACAATGTCGGCGCTTTCTGGCCAGCGCCCAGCGCCGGCCGCCCCTTGGCATCGAGCGGCGCGCCTTTCTCGACCGGCAGGCGATCGCGGATGGCCTGCAGGTCGGCCTCGATATCGGCCAGTTCATCGGCGCCAAGCACGCCCTCGAAAACATAGAAGCCGCAGCGCCAATAGGCGTCCAGGATGTCGGGATGCACCGCGCCATCCGCGGTAAAGCGGATTGGCCCGCGATTGCCCAGGTTGAACGCGCGCCGCTCGCCTTCGAGCAGGTAGTCGCGCATGGCGGCTTCTTCGGATCCGTAGTCGACGGTCTGGCTGTCCATACTGGCGTCCTCCGCGGCGTCTGGCGCGCCGGTCGATCAGCCTAAATCTACGTCACGGCACCTGGCAAATCGGCCTCGCGTTCAGTCCGCCGCCAGCCGTCTGCCCTCCGCCGCCCGCTCGCCCGCCGCCACGCGTTTCGCCAGCGCCCGGCCCCAGCGCAACGCCGGCGTTTCCCAGCACGTGTGCAGCCAGCCCGCGGCAAGAATCGGCAACCCGATCGCCAGCGGCATCCACAGCAGTGTGAACAGCGTCCCGTTGCCATCTGCCAGGCGGCCCAGAACCACCCCCAGCACCTTGTGGATGGGTTCGTTGACCAGGTACAGACAATACGAAATCGCCCCGAGATATTGGGCCGTCCGGTTGCGCAGCAGCCAGCCGGCCTGGCGCATCCCGACCCGTTCGGGCAGCAACTGCACCGCCAGGCACGCGGTCCAGACCAGCGGCGGCAACAGTTTGCCTATGGCGCCCTGGGTCGCGCAGATCAGCAAGGTTGCGGCCAGCACCAGGCCATAGCGCAACAGCGCCCCGCTCTCCCGCCGCACCAGCGGCGCGCTCGCCACGCCCAGTGCGAAAAACTGCGCCTTGTTCGGCAAAAAAGCTCGGCTGAACTGCCAGGTCGCCGGGACGCTCAGCCGCCAGGCGATCCCGGCCGCCGCCAGTCCCAGCAGCAGCCAGCACAAATGCCGGTTGCCGCCGAAGGCCAGCAGCGCCAGCAGGTAGAACTGCCATTCCGTGGACAGGCTCCAGGCCGACCCCAGATAGCTGACCCAGACATCCTTCAGGATGCCGTTGGGAAACAGCCCATGCGTCATCGTCAGGTGCGCGGCGATCTCCTCCAGCCTGCGATGCGGGTCGGCCATCACACAGATCGTCCGAGCGGCATTCTCGGGGCCGATCCACGGCATGTCCTCGAATCCGCAGGACCAGGGATGCACGATGGCGGCGAGGGCGAATACCAGCAGGAACACCGGATAGATCCGCGCGACGCGGGTGATCAGGAATGGGGCCGCGCGACCATCGGCATGCAGCAGCGACTGGGTGATCACCAGCCCGCTGAGCACGAAGAATACATCCACCGCCGCGCCGCCATGCGACAAAGCCAGTTGCAGCCCGCCCGGCAGCACCGCGAACGGCGCCATGTGCCCCAGCAGCACATAAACCGCCAGCAGGCCGCGCAGGCCGTCCAGGCATTCCAGCCGCTGCATGCCCAACTGCGTCATGCCGGACAGGATGCGGCAAATTGGTTAACAAAGTACGAAGCCTTGCAATCGGCCCGGCTGCGCGCTACTTTACGGTGAAATCATTCTCCGCTGTTACGGGGGGTGGCCTTCGCGGGCCGCCTCTTTTTGTTTTGGGGCTACTCGGTTTGGACGGAAACGAACCAACATCCACGCCTCCGGCCGATGCCGGCGGGACCGCCACCAGCCTGGAAGCCAGGCTGGCCGCGATCATCGCGCCGCGGCTGGAACTGATGGGATTCGAGCTGGTGCGAGTCGCCGTCCTGGGCCGCGAACGCCCGACAGTGCAGGTCATGGCAGACCGGGCCGATGGCTCGCAGATTTCGGTCGAGGATTGTACGCAGATCAGCCACGACGTCAGCGCTGCCATCGACGTGGACGACCCGATTCCCGGCGCCTGGACGCTGGAGGTCAGTTCCGCCGGGATCGACCGTCCGCTGACCCGGGTGAAGGACTGGAACCGCTTCGCCGGCCATCTCGCCCGAGTGGAAACCTTCTTTCCGCAAAACGGCCGCAAGCGCTTCGCCGGTGTCGTTCTGGGAGCCGACGAAACCGCCGCCCGCATCCGCCTGGACGACGGCCTGGAAGTGGAAATCCGCCATCCCGACATTCGCCGTGCGAAACTTGTCTTGACCGACGCCTTGATCGAAGCCACGGCCTCACCGCCGCGCGCCCACTAAGCCCTTCATTCGGACCCACCAACAGAGGTCGCCATGGACACCACGATTGCCCGCCCCGAACTGCTGCTGGTCGCCGATGCCGTCGCGCGTGAGAAAAACATCGATCGCGAGGAAGTGCTGGAGGCGATGGAGCAGGCCATCCAGAAGGCCGGCCGAGCCAAGTACGGGCATGAGAAGGACATCCGCGCGACGATCGACCGCAAGACCGGCGACGTGCGCCTGTCGCGCTGGACCGAGG
>DATAZJ010000463.1:0-4334 GCA_036272115.1 Rhodopila sp.
CGTCTGCACATCGCGCGCTCGGGCGTCCTTGCCGTTGATCCGATAGGCCGATCCGCTGCCGCGCTCGATTCGCCGCACGATCTCCAGTTCCGGCTGCTCATGGAACGGCGGCGGCGCCCGCCCCTCCGCCTCATCCACGAACAGCGTCACCTCGGCGATATTGCGCGACGCCCGGCCGGCGGTCCCGGCGAAGATCACATCCTCCATCTCGCCGCCGCGCAGGTTCCGCGCGCTGCTTTCGCCCATCGCCCAGCGCAGCGCCTCCACCACATTGGACTTACCGCACCCGTTGGGTCCGACGATTCCGGTCAGTCCAGGCAGGATCTCCACACTCGTCGGTTCAGCAAAACTCTTGAACCCAGAGATGCGAAGACGGCGAAAACTGACCGGCAATGGTGACTCCTGTTAGGGTTATGCGGGAATCAGCTTGCGAAACGCGTCGTAGCTCATTTCACCCGCATATTTCTGGTTGTTGATCACGAAGCTCGGAGTCGAGTCGATCTTCCACTCGTCGGTGTCCGCCTTCTGCTGAGCGACGATCCAGTCGCGCAAACTGGTGTCGGCGATCGCCTTGTCGAAGGTCGCGCGGCTCATGCCCGCGAGGCCGGCGACCTTCCACAACTCGTCCGTGGGGTTGATGCCGCGGCTGAACGCCCAGCGGTCCTGGCTGGCGAACAGCGCCAGGATGAACGGTTCATACCGGTCCACCGGCAGATAGCGCGCGACCATGGCGGCGGTCAGCGCCACCTGATCCAGCGGGTAGTCGTGGAACACCCATTTGACCTTGCCGGTGTCGATCAGGTTCTTCTTGACCTCGGGGTAGGTCTCTTGCGCGAACGCGGCGCAATGGGTGCAGGTCAGGGAGAAATACTCGCCCACCGTCACCTTGGCGTCCGGCTTGCCGACAAAGCGTTCGGCCCTTGGGTCGTCATCGGCGCGCGCGGCGGTGCTGCGCAGCGCGACGGCGCCGAGAGTGAAACCGGCGGGTACCACAGTTAGTAGTGAACGGCGGGAAAACGTCATGGAAACCTCTATATCTGGTATTACAGCTTCTTCAAGAGTCGTGTCGAGTGTTTGCTTCGGCCGATCACCACCCGGCCCAGGGCGGCAAGGGCCGACTTCAGGTCACCGTCCGGCAGGTCGGCCACCGCCGCCTCGGCCTCCTGAATCGCTTCCGGCGGCAAGACGCGGACCGGTGACACCGGGCGTGGCATACCGGCCTGGGTGAATTTCAACGAATGGACCGGTTGACCGCCCAGATGTGTGTTGATCCGGTTGATCACCTCGACCCCCATGTAGTGCAGGTCCATCGCCGCCGGGCCGGCGCAGGCGATGGTCAGGACACCCCGGGCGAGCCGGTGCGGCACCGTCATCGAAGCCACCTTGGGTCCGACTATAATCTCCCAATCCGCCAGAATCTGTGCCGACGCCGGATTATGTTTTCGAAATGTCTGGCGCGTGACCTGCGGCACCAGGCTGCCCAAAGGGCGCGGGCCATAGACGTGGCGAGCCGGTCCAGCCATACCCGTTCGTGTGTCGTCCTCAGCCATCGCCTCTGCCCCCATGGCCTCCGCAAGTGACTTGCTACGTTGGTACGACCGCCACCGGCGACGGCTGCCGTGGCGGGCGGAGCCCGGCGAGACCCCTGATCCCTACCGCGTCTGGCTCAGCGAGATCATGCTGCAGCAGACGACCGTCACCGCAGTCATACCTTACTATGATCGGTTCGTAAGCCGCTTCCCCACGGTCCAGGCGCTCGCCGCCGCACCGCTGGATTCGGTCCTGTCGGCCTGGGCCGGGCTTGGCTACTACGCCCGCGCCCGCAACCTGCATGCCTGCGCCCAGGCGGTGGCCGCGTCCGGCGGATTTCCCGCCGACCTGGTCGGGTTGCAGGCGCTGCCGGGGATCGGCGCCTATACCGCGGCGGCCATTGGCGCGATCGCGTTTGGCATCCCCGCCGTCCCGGTGGACGGCAATGTGGAACGGGTGGTGTCCCGGGTTTTCGCCATCGAGCAGCCAATGCCGGCCGCCAAACCGGCGATGCGCGACGCTGCTGCCCGCCTGGGCGCCGACCCTGCCGCTCGCGCCCGCCCGAGCGACTTCGCCCAGGCGCTGTTCGATCTGGGGGCGTCGATCTGCACACCGGCCGCCCCGGGTTGCGCCATCTGCCCATGGATCGCGTCCTGCGAGGCAAGGCGCCAAGGCATCCATGCCTCCCTGCCGCGCAAGTCGCCGAAAAAGCCACGACCCATCCGCTATGGCGTGCATTTCTGGCTGACCGACGACACCAGATCGGTGTTGCTGCGGACCCGGCCCTACAAGGGCCTGCTCGGTGGCATGACCGAACTGCCCGGTACCGAATGGCGGGCCACGCCATGGACAGTCGAGGAAGCGCTGACCGTCGCCCCGATGCGATTGGACTGGCGCGCCGCCGGCCAGGTGCGCCATGGCTTCACCCATTTCGAGCTGATCATTGACGTCCTGGCCGCCCATGTGCCGAAGATCGACGCCCCGGGTTTCGCCCATAAGCTGGACGCGCTGGACGATGCCGCCCTGCCGTCGGTGATGCGGAAATGCGTGCGGGTCGCCGGGTGATGCATTGAACCGGACAGGAAAGAACCGATGAACCAAACCACATGGCACGCCGATCCTCTCGTCTGGGGCCACGGCCCCCACATCTTCGAGGCCTTCCTCGAACCCACCTGCCCCTACTCCGTCCGCGCCTTCAACAAACTCGACGACCTGCTCGCCCACGCCGGCGAGGACCGCATCACCGTCAAGATCCGCCTGCAATCCCAACCCTGGCACATGTATTCCGGCGTCATCGTCCGCTGCATCCTCGCCGCCTCCACCCTCCCAACCGGCAAGGCAGCGGCAAAATCCGTCATGGCCGCCGTCGCCGCCCACCGCGAGGAATTCGAGTTCGCCCGCCACGCCAGCGGCCCCAACATGGACGCCACCCCCAACGACATCATCGCCCGAATCGAATCCTACAGCGGCCTGAAACTCGCTGAGGCCTTCGCCATCCCCGATCTCGACCGAGAGATCAAATTTCACTGCAAATACGCTCGCCAGAACGGGATCCACGTATCCCCGACATTCATGATCGACGGCCTGGTGCAGCCCGACATCAGCAGCGGGGACCGGGTTGCCGACTGGGCGGCGCGCCTGCTGAAGGACTGAACGCGAACTTCTCGTCGCGGGCGAACCGTGGTCTGGTGGCAATGCACAGCCAACATTCTGGCGTGTTGTTTAGTGGGAGAGAACGAGATGTTCAGTCATGTTGCGCTCGGTAGCAGCGATATCGCTCGATCGAGGAAATTCTACGACGCCGTACTCATCGCGATCGGCGGCAAGCCGGGCAGGGACGATCCGCAAGGCCGATTGGTCTACATGCACAACGGCGCCGTGTTGCTGATAACCAAGCCAATCGACGGCAAAGCGGCCACCCACGCCAATGGCGGGACCATCGGCTTCGCTGTGGCAAACTCCGATCAGGCCAAGGCCTGGCACGATGCCGGGGTCGCCAACGGCGGCAAGTCGATCGAGGACCCGCCCGGCGTCCGTCAGGGCGGCGGCGGTGCCATGTACCTCGCCTACATGCGTGATCCCGACGGCAACAAACTCTGCGCGCTGCATCGCATGCCGGCCGCCTGAACCGCCGGTAACCCACAGGACCGCCGCTTCCGGCGGTCCTGGCACGCCCGGCGGTTGATCGGCGGCGCAAGAAGCGGGTAGACCGTGCCGACACGCCCTCGGAGAACGATGATGAAGACCCGCGCCGCCGTGGCCCGCAAGGCCGGCAAGACCCTCAGCCTGGAAACCATCGACCTCGCGGGCCCGAACGAAGGTGAGGTCCTGGTCGAGATCAAGGCCACCGGCATCTGCCACACAGACGAATACACCCTGTCAGGCGCCGACGCCGAGGGCCTGTTTCCCTCCATCCTCGGCCATGAGGGCGCGGGCGTGGTGGTCGATGTCGGCAAGAACGTCACCAGCCTGAAGAAGGGCGATCACGTCATCCCGCTGTACACGCCGGAATGCCGCCAGTGCGAGTACTGCCTGTCCAGGAAGACCAACCTCTGCGTGGCGATCAGGGCGACCCAGGGCAAGGGCCTGATGCCCGACGGCACCAGCCGATTCTCCTGCGACGGCGAACCGGTCTACCACTACATGGGCACCTCCACCTTCTCCAACTTCACCGTCCTGCCGGAGATCGCATTGGCGAAAATCCGGGAAGACGCCCCGTTCGACAAGGTTTGCTACATCGGCTGCGGCGTCACCACCGGCATCGGCGCGGTGATGAACACCGCCAAGGCGGAAGCCGGCTGCCG
>DATAZJ010000464.1:0-2703 GCA_036272115.1 Rhodopila sp.
CGCGTGTCGGCCGACGGCTTCATGCCGGGGTTCACCGTACTGGCCGCCATCTACATCGCCCTTGGGGTCTATTCCGTCTGGGTAAACCAGTATTTGCAGATCCGCTGGCGGCGCTGGATGACCCGCCAGTTCCTGGGCGAATGGCTGGCGGATCGCGCCTATTACAATATCAGCCTGACCCGCAACCCGGGCTCGATCGGCACCGACAACCCCGACCAGCGTATCGCCGAGGACCTGCGCGACTTTACCGACGTCACCCTGAGCCTCAGCCTCGGTCTGCTGTCCAACATCGTGTCGCTGGGCAGTTTCGTCGTCATCCTGTGGGGCTTGTCCGGGTCGTTGGAAATGTTCGGGATCCCGATCCCCGGCTATATGGTGTGGGTCGCGCTGCTGTATGCCGTCATCGGCACCTGGCTGACCCACCTGGTCGGCAATCCGCTTTCGCTGCTCAGCTTCAGGCAGCAGCGGGTCGAGGCGGATTTCCGCTATGCCCTGGTCCGCGTGCGGGAAAACATGGAAAGTATCGCGCTCTACCGCGGCGAGCAGGAGGAAGTGGTCAACCTGCGCGACCGCTTCGTGGCGGTGGTCGCCAACTGGCGGCAGATCATGACGCGGACGAAGCTGCTCAACTCCCTGACCTACGGCTACGGCCAGATCGCGGTCATCTTCCCGTTTGCCGTCGCAGCGCCGCGTTACTTCTTCGGCAAGATGCAGTTGGGTGGGCTGATGCAAACCGCGGGCTCGTTTGGGCGGGTGCAGGATTCGATGTCGTGGTTCGTCAATTCCTATGCCCAGTTGGCGGTATGGCGCGCCATCGTCGAACGTCTCGCCACGTTCCACCGAGCCATCGTCAAGGCTCGGGCCGAGACGCATGGCGGCTTCGAGCCGACCGCTTCGACCGACGGCAACGTCCATCTCAGCGATGTCACCATGACCCTTCCGGACGGCACGAAACTGCTGGAAGGCGTGGACCTGAAGCTGACTCCCGGTCACTCCATCGTCATCACCGGGCGGTCGGGGTCCGGCAAGACCACGCTGTTCCGCGTGCTGTCCGGCATCTGGCCGTTCGGGTCCGGATACGTGCAGATCCCGCCGAACTCCTTCTTCCTGCCGCAACGGCCGTATGTCCCGCTGGGTACCCTGCGGCATGTGATCACCTATCCCAACGCGATGGATTCGTTCAGCCAGGCGGACATGGTGCAGGTGCTGCGCGATGTCGGGCTGCCGCAGTTCTGCGACCGGCTGGACCATGACGACAACTGGCCGCTGCGGCTGTCGATGGGCGAACAGCAGCGTCTGGGCTTTGCCAGGGCGCTGCTGGCGAAACCCGACTGGATCTTCCTGGATGAGGCCACCGCCAGCGTCGATCCGGCCGCCGAGACGGACCTTTACCGCGTGCTGAAGCAGCGGCTGCCGAACGCCACCCTGGTGTCGATCGCGCATCGGCCATCGGTCGCGGCCTTCCATGAGCAGCGGATGAACCTGGTGCGGAACCCCGGCGAGCCCGGGACCATGACCACGTCCTCGGTGGTGCCGGAGGCGACCGGTGACTGATACACCTAGCTTCGCGGATATCGCCGAACCGAAGCCGACCCAGGCCGGGCTGGCGGAGGACTATGCCGCGATCGGCGCGACGCTGGATCGAGGCGATCGTCGCGCCGCGCTGGCAGCCTGGGACGGGCTGCGCCGGCGCTACGACACCTGGTCGGCGCTGGTGCATCTGCGGTTCGCGCAAAACACCACCGACGCGACCGCTCGGGCTGACCGCGACTATGCCGATGCGCTGGCGCCGGAGGCCGCCGACCTGGAGGTCGCGCTGAAGCGGCGCCTGCTGGCGGATCACGATCGCCCCGGGCTTGCCGCGCTGGTCGGCGAGCACGCGCTGCGCCTGTGGGACACCGACGTCACCACGTTCGATCCGGCGATCAAGAGCGACCTGGAGGAGGAAGCTCGGGTCGCGTCGCGCTATACCGAATTGCTGGCGTCCTCCAAGCTGACGATCGCCGGGCAGACGGTGAACCTGGCCGGATTGGGCCCGTTCGCCGAGGACCCGGACCGGTCGGTTCGGCATGAGGCCGAACGGGTGCGCTGGGATTTCTTCGCCGCGAACGGCGACGAACTGGATGCGCTGTACGACCAGCTTGTGAAGCTGCGCCATGGCATGGCGGTCAAGCTGGGGTTTTCGACCCACACGCCGCTGGCCTACCGGCGGTTGCGACGGGTCGATTACGGCCCTGACGACGTCGCCCGCTACCGCGAACAGGTGGTTCAGCATGTCGTTCCCCTGGTCGGGCGGTTGCTGGAGGCCCGCCGGGCGGCGAATGGCTGGGACCGGCTGCGGTTTTGGGATGAGGCACTGGTCGATCCGGCCGGGAATCCGAAGCCGAGGGGCGATCACGACGAACTGGTGAGCGCGGCGCAGGTGATGTTTGACGGGATGGACCCCAGGCTGGCCGGGTTCTACCGGGTGATGCGGGACGGCGGATTCATGGATCTGAAGAACCGGCCGGGGAAGGCTGGCGGCGGATTTTGCACCTCGTTTCCCTCGGCCGGGGTGCCGTTCATCTTCGCCAACTTCAACGGCACGCATCACGATGTCGGCGTGTTCACCCACGAAATGGGGCACGCGTTCCAGAACTGGGAAAGCCGTTCGTTGGACGGCGTGGACTATCTGTGGCCGACGATGGAGGCGGCGGAGATCAA
>DATAZJ010000465.1:0-14560 GCA_036272115.1 Rhodopila sp.
ATGATGACCTCGGCTTTGCGGAATGGTTCCTGGTTCAGGATGAAATCCGGCTTTTCCTTGCCGTCCTTGTCGAAGCGCAGCGGATCGAACAGGTGCACGCCGAGGCCGGAGCGCTTGATGGTCTTGAGAAAGCGTGCCGGAATGATCTTGTCGGTGTCGATGTTCTGCATCGGCATCGGCGCGGCGACGGCGGTCAGTGTGGTGAAGGCGTCCATGGATTTGTTCCCTTCCCTTCTGCTTCTACACCAGTTGCCGCACGTCGGTCAGCCGGCCGGTTACCGCCGCGGCGGCGGCCATTGCGGGGGATAGCAGGTGCGTGCGGCCGCCTTGGCCTTGGCGGCCTTCGAAGTTGCGGTTCGATGTGCTGGCGCAACGCTGACCGGGGGTCAGCTTGTCCGGGTTCATGCCGAGGCACATGGAGCAACAGGGGTCGCGCCACTCGAAGCCGGCCTCGAGCAGCACCCGGTCCAGGCCTTCTTCCTCGGCCTGTTTCTTCACCAGGCCGGAACCGGGCACGACCAGCGCCTGCACGCCGTCCGCCACGTGGCGACCCTTGGCGACGGCGGCGGCCGCCCGGATGTCCTCGATCCGGCCGTTGGTGCAGGAACCGATGAAGACGACGTCAATGCCCAGATCCTGCATGCGCTGGCCGGGTGCCAGACCCATGTATTCCAGCATGCGGTTTAGCTGCGACCGCTTGCCTTCGTCGGCTTCATCCGACGGATCGGGCACGATCCCGGTAACCGGGACCACCTGGCCCGGAGTGGTGCCCCAGGTGACCATCGGCGCGATCTCGGCCGTCGTCAGCTTCACCACGGTGTCGTAATGCGCGCCCTCATCGCTCGGCAGGGTCTTCCAGTAGGCGACGGCCTGCTCGAACGCGGCACCCTTGGGGGCGAAGTCGCGGCCCTTGACGTAGTCGAACGTCGTCTGGTCAGGGGCGATCAGGCCGGCGCGGGCACCTGCCTCGATCGACATGTTGCTGACGGTGCAGCGTCCCGCCATGTCCAGCGCCCGGATCGCGTCGCCGGTGTATTCGATGACGTGGCCGTTGCCGCCGGCGGTGGTGATCTTGCCGATGATCGCCAGCACGATGTCCTTGGCCGAACAGCCGAAGCCCAGGGTGCCGGACACGTCGATCCGCAGGTTCTTGGCCGGCTTCTGCAGCAGCGTCTGGGTGGCCATCACATGCTCCACCTCCGACGTGCCGATGCCGAACGCCAGCGCGCCCATCGCGCCATGGGTCGAGGTGTGGCTGTCGCCGCACACGATGGTCGTGCCCGGCAGCGACAGGCCGAGTTCCGGCCCGATGATGTGCACGATGCCCTGACGCGCATCGAGGATCGGGATGTACGGGACGCCGAACTCGACGACATTCTTTTCCAGGGTCTGCACCTGGATGCGGCTGTCGTCTTCCTTGATGTCGGCCGGGACGCGGGACCCGACGGTCGGGATATTGTGGTCGGCGACGGCGATGGTGAGGTCCGGACGGCGCAGCTTGCGGCCGGCCAGGCGCAGTCCCTCGAACGCCTGCGGGCTGGTGACTTCGTGCAGAAGGTGCCGGTCGATGTAAAGGATGCAGGTGCCGTCAGGAAGTCTCTCGACGACGTGGCTGTCCCAGATCTTGTCGAAAAGGGTGCGTGGCCTGCTGGCGGACATGTTAGCTCCCGATTATCGTGCGGTCCAAGGCGCTGATTTGGACGAACGCTTCGTGTTGTGCAACCCGTTTGGCCTTCAGGAGGCGGCTTTGCAGCCATGCAAGCGGTCACAGCACCAACTTTGCCTCCATGACCTCGGGGTCGTCGGCCATGCGATGGACGGTGAAGCCCTGATGGCGGATGAACGCCAGCATCGGCTGGTTATCGGCCAGGATCTGGCCCACCACCTCGGTCAAGCCGCGCGTCCGGGCCCAGGCGATCAACCGGTGCATCAGGTGGGTGGCGAGGCCATGACCTTTCATGTCCGCCTGCACGATCACCGCGAACTCGCCCGACCGGCCGTCCGAATCGCAGGCCAGGCGGGCGACGCCCACCGTCTGGCCGTTGGTTTCGTTGACCGCGATGAAGGCCATTTCCCGGTCGTAGTCGATCTGGGTCAGTCGGGCGGTCAGCTCGGGCGACAGCTCCCGCATGGCGCTGAAGAAACGATAGCGGACGTCCTGCGGCGAGATGCGGCCGAAGAATGCCATATGTTCGGCGGCGTCTTCCGGCTGCACCGGGCGAATTGTCATGCGATCCGAACCGATCTGGCGGTGTTCGATGAGTTCGACCGGATAGGGTGCGATGGCCAGCCGGACGGGCGGGTCACCTGCCCCGCGCAGCCGCAGCCAGGCGTCGGCGGCCAGCACGCCATCGGCCTCGACGAACAGTGACGGCACCTCCAGTTCGGCGATCTCGGGGAAGTCGACGATCAACTGGCTGATCCGCACCAGGGACCGAGCGACGGCGTCGGTGCTGGCGGGTGGCTTGTCGCGCAGGGGTCGTCCCAGCATGGCGCCGGTGCGGCAGCGTCGGATCAGGCCCTTGGCGAGGGCCAGGTTCAGGGGCGGCAGATCGATCGCCCGGTCGCGCGGCGCGGCCTCGGTGCCGCCGCCGCCGAACGCGATTACCGGCCCGAAGGTCGCGTCATCCGCCACGCGCACCGCGACCTCCCGCGCCCGGCCGACAGCGCGCTGCACCAGCAGTTCCGCGGCGGTGCCGCGCCGCTGGGCTCGGGTGGACAGCAACCGTGCGGCGGCGGTGACCTGGGCGGCATCGTGCAGATCGAGCACCAGTCCGCCGGGTAGCCGATCCGCCGGTGCGACGGTGTCGCGGCGTTTCAGCACCACGGGAAAGCCCAGCAGGGCGGCCGCGTCGGCGGCATCCGGCACGCCGGCGGCGAGCCGCGTGGGCACGGTGGGGATGCCGTAGGCGGACAGGATGTCGAGCGATTCGTCCTGTGTCAGGGTCAATCGGCCGTCGGCGCGTGTCGCGGCGAAAGCGTCGCGCACCCGGTCGCGCTCCGGGATCAGGTCGAGCACCGTGCTGGGGGGCAGTTCGCGGGCGGCCTCGCGGTTGCGGTGGTCGCGGACCAGATGCTCGAAGCCCTGGACGGCCTGGTCGGGGGTGGCGAACACCGGCAGGCCGGCGCGGGCGAGCGTCAGCCGATGCGGTGCGCCGGTGGTCTCGCCCAGCGCGCAGACGAGGACGGGCGCGCGCAGGTCTTTGCGCGGCACCGCCAGGGCGGCGATGGTTGCAGCATCGTCCGGGCCCTGGGGCGTGTGGACGACCAGGACGCCGCCGATGCCGGGGCGAGCGGCGAGGTCGAAGGCGGTGGCGGCCAGCGACGTGGACTCGGCGAGCAGCACGCCGTCCGCATCAGGCAGCAGGTCGAGCCCCTCGCGCAGCACGGCGTCGGCGGCGAGCCGGCCCGGATCGGTTGCGTTGCTGACGATGGCCAACGTGGCATGGCGGGCTGGCCTGGCGCGGGACAGGGTGCCGGCGGCGGCCAGCAGGTCTTCCAGGCGCTTGACGTACAGCACGCCGGCGCGGCGCAAGGCGGCCTCGAACATCAGGTCGGCATCGCCGTCGTCGAGCAAAAGCAGGCCGGGGCGGATGGCGACCACCGGCCGCAGCTTGGCCGCGGCTCGGGCGGCGGAGAGGAAGCGGCGGTGGTCCTTGATGCGACGGATGTCGAGCAGGATGGCGCCGGTGCCGGGGTCGCGCGACAGCCAGTCCAGGGTGATGCCGAAGCCGATGTCGGCGTTGGCGCCGAGACCGACGATGTGGCTGAAGCCGACGCCGTTGGGCTCCGCCCAGTCGATCACCACGCGGCTGAGCGCGGCGGATTGGCAGATCAGGGCCAGCCGGCCGGGCGGCGGCTGGATGTGGGATTGCGTTGCGTTGAGATGCTGGCCGGGGACCGCGAGGCCGCTGGACCAGGGGCCGAGGACACGGACTCCGGTGCGGGCCGCGTGGGCGGCCAGGTCGTCGGCCGCGCCAGGGATGATGGCGGCGAAGCAGTTGACCCGAGCGAGTTCGGTCATGGCTGGGCCGATCTGGTCCAGCGGGAGGGCGAGGACGGCCAGGGCGGTGTTCCGGGTGATGCTGGTGTGGATCGGCCCCTGGAAGCCGCCCATCACGAGATTGGCCATGATACGGGACCCGGCGTCCGTCTCGGCGCCGATCACGGCGATGGAGGCCGGGCGGAACAAGGCGGCCGGGTCGAAGCGGCCGGCGGGGTTGAAGCGGGGAACCGTCATCTGCGCATGGTCTTGTTGCCTCGCGGCATAAGGGGTGCGGCGGCGGCCTCGGCAAGTTGCAATTCGCCGCTGCGTGCCGTTGCATAGCAGACAGATGGCGCAAAGGGGTTAAGAGGGATGTCCGACCGATCACGCTGGGACCCGGAAATGGCCGCGTTCACCGCGGAGCAGGAGAAGGCGGCCGCCGCCTATCCGCCGGTGAAGGTGGAGTTGCCGCTGGCGCCGCACCGGGTGGTCAACGACCTGCTGGGCCTGCGCACGGCGGTCGGCGGGCCGGTGATGGCGGAGACATCCGACCGGTTCGTGCATGCGTGCGGGCGGCGGATTTTCTGCCGGGTGTTCCGGCCGGTGACGGATCGGGTTCTGCCGACGCTGGTGTATTTTCACGGCGGCGGCTGGGTGTGGGCGAATGTCGATACGCATGACCGGATGACCCGGGAGTATGCGGCGGCCGGGCCGGTGGCGGTGGTCAGCGTGGATTACTCGCTGTCGCCGGAGGCGCAGTTTCCCCGGGCGCTGGAGGAATGTGCCGCGGTGGTGCGGTTCGTCGCCGAACACGGGGCGGAGTGGGGATTGGACCCGCAGCACATTTTCGTCGGAGGGGATTCGGCGGGCGGCAACCTGGCGCTGGCGACGGCGCTGCTGCTGCGCGACACCGGCGGGCCGGCGCTGGCGGGCGTGCTGGCGAATTATCCGGTCAGCGATTGTCGGTTCGACACGCCCAGCTACCAGGAGTTCGGTTCGGGCGGGTACGGGCTGAGCACCGAACGGATGGCGTTCTACTGGCGGGTCTACTTGCCGCACGACATCGACCGGTTGCACCCGCTGGCGGCGCCGTTGCGGGCGGATTTGACGGGGTTGCCGCCGGTGATGGTGCTGCTGGCGGAACTGGATGTGCTGCGGTCGGAAGGCGAGGCGCTGGTTGCCAAACTGCGCGCGTCCGGTGTGGCGGTGGAAACCGAGACGTTCGCCGGCACGGTGCATGGCTTCCTGCGCGCCACGGGCGCGGTGCGGAAAGCCCGGGATGCGGTGGCGATGGCGGGGGCGTGGATGGTGCGGGTGGCCAAGGGGTGAATTCGGGTCGGTAGGAGATTGGTTGCTCCCCGGGGTCGGTCGTGACCATATAGGCACGATTCCAAAGGCTCGGCCCACACACGAATGAACTCCATCTTCGACGGCGACCTCAGCACGACCAAAGGCCGCGCCGTGGCGTGGATCGACTCGCTGTTCGTCGACCATGCCCTGTTCCGGCTGATCTGGAGCAACCTGTCCCCGGTCGTGCCGGGCAGGATCTATCGCTGCAACCACCCGACGCCGCCCCGGCTGCGCCGGATGGTTCGGCGGCTGGGGCTGCGGACGGTGATCAACCTGCGCGGCAAGACGAAAAGCGGATCGGACGCGTTGTCGCGGGAAGCAGCGGCGGAACTCGGGCTGGCCTTCCACGACGTGGCGCTGGAGAGCCGCGGCGCGCCGCAGCGGGACCGGATCATGCGGCTGCACGGGCTGTATCTATCGATGCCGACGCCGGCGATCATGCACTGCAAGTCCGGCGCGGACCGAGCGGGCCTGGCCGCCGGGCTGATGGTGATGTTCGCGGGCGGTAGCTCGGCGGATGCGCTGCGGCAGTTGTCGTGGCGCTTCGGGCATATCAAGCAGGCGAAGACCGGCATCCTGGATGCGTTCTTTCTACGCTATCGCCATGAAGCCGAGGGCCGCAAATCGTTCCTGGACTGGGTGCGGGACGACTATGACGCGGCGGCGCTGCGGCGGGATTTCCATGCCAACGGCCTGGCCAGCTTCGTCAACGACTGGGTGCTGGCGCACGAGTAGCCGCCGCGGCGGTGGGTCAACTCATGAAGCCGCGCCGGGCGGCGGCCATGCAGTCGCCCATCGCGCTGGTCGCCCGGCTGGACCCGATCAGGCTGACGGTCCAACGGGCGCCGCCGAAATCGGCCTCCATCTTCATGCCGTTCATAAATTCCTCGAGGAAGTCCGGGGTCAGGTTGCGGACGACCAGCGTGGTGGCGTCGGACGCGATGGCCTTGCCGCGATAGACCTCGCCGTCGATGTCGATGGACACGCGTGTCTCGCCGTCCACCGGCATGGTCCAGGTGGGATCGAAGGCCATCAGGTGCACTTCATCGCCCACGCGCATCAGCCGCAGTTCGGCTCCGTTGGTCATCTGCGTGCTGACGCCGCAGACCGCGTCGCCATTGCCGCTGGTGTCGGATACCGCCATCCAGTAGCCGTGCTGGCCGATCGTTTCGGTTGCCCGCACCGGGGCGCTGCCGGCGAGTTCCAGGCCGATGATGGTCACGGCGTTGACGGCGAGGTTCTTCAGCCAGGTGAGCTTGCGCATGGCCAGATGTCCTGTGTCTGAAAGGGATGTGATGAGGGAGGTATTCATTACCGAGCCGATCCGTCGGTCAGGGTGTAGCGGGTGATCGAGCAGATATCGACGTCGTGGCGGACGACGCTGGAGCCGTCGGCGAAACGGGCCTTCAGGTCGAACCGGCAATAGGAGGAGCCGTCGTCCAGGTTGACCCGCAGATGCCTGCCCGGCAGCAGCATGGCATTGCCCAGGATGTCGGCCTGCCAGCGGTCGGAATCGATGTTGGAAGCATAGAAACTGACGATGGGGAGATGGGAGTTGTTCACGACATCGACGTGGCGGTCTGAGCTTTTGGCTGACGGCATCGCGCCGATGGTGAAGAGGGTGGCTGCTGCCAGGACGGTCGTTTTTGCTGCGTTTAACATCTCCGAGGCCCCCGCTGTTGTTGTTGCGATTTTTAGAAATGATTTAATCCGTTCTGTTGGGTATTTTAATATCCGGGGCGGATGCGCTAATAAACGGTAAATGTCGTAAGACAATCCTGGCGCAAATTGACTGCTTTACTTCTGGACTAATGTCCGACGTTTATCCGGAATGACTTGGCGTGGATTTCGAGAAACATCGCCCGTGGTTCGCGGCGAGTTTCCTGGTTTGTTCTTCTAATTGATTATGTGGAGAAGCCGCGGCTGGCGGGTTCGTGCCAGGTCGGCGCGATCAGGCGCGCAGGCTTCGCAGCAAGCCGTAGACGCTGATCGCGGCCCAGAAACACTCCAGGATCACCGACGGCAGGTTCCATGCGTCGATCAGCGACGCCAGGACGAGCGATGCGCCCAGCAGGTTGACGGCTGGAAAACGCCAGCCGCGGGGATCCAGCCATCCGCGCAGGGTGGCGACATAGGCGGTGACGAAGCAACCGGCCCCGACAATGCCGCAAAGGGTGTACGGATCGAATGTCATCGTCGCCAGCCTACCCGATCCGGCGGCCGGTATTACAGCGCCATGGACAGGCTGTGACCCGGGGGTGACTTCCGGCGTGGGGACGGCTAGGACTCGCAACTTGTCGCATCGCGGTGTGACATTCCAGAAACCCTTACGGGGAGCAAACAGCGCATGACGATCAAGGTTGGTGACACGATTCCGTCGATGAAACTGATGGTCGCGACGGCCGACGGTCCGAAGGAGACGTCGACGGACGAGATTTTCAAAGGCAAGAAGGTGGTGCTGTTCGCGGTTCCGGGGGCGTTCACGCCGACTTGCAGCGCCAAGCATCTGCCGGGTTTCGTGCAGAACTTCGATGCGCTGAAGGCCAAGGGCGTCGACACCGTCGCCTGCATCGCGGTCAACGATGCCTTTGTCATGGGCGCGTGGGGCAAGGACCAGGGCACCGGCGACAAGGTCACCATGCTGGCTGACGGTGCGGCGGCGTTCGCCAAGGCGATCGGCCTGGAACTCGATCTGAACGCCCGCGGCATGGGCTGGCGCAGCCAGCGCTACGCGCTGATCGCCCAGGACGGCAAAGTTACCCATCTGGGCGTCGAAGCCCCGGGCGGATTCGAAGTGAGCAAGGCCGAGGCGATCCTGGCCGCGCTCTGATACCCATCCGGCGGTTCTCGCGGAGAGCGGGGCCGCCGAACGGCCATTGTAACTCGATTATCATGATGGCGGCCTTGCCGGGGGCAACGATGGTTGCCTATGCGCCGCATGGTTTTCGAACGACCGGCCCCAGGTCATTGCCGCATGAGGGCACGGATGTGCGCCGCCCACGCGATGCGGTCGGCCATGCCGTGCCATTCCGGGGTTATCGACGGCTCCGGGCATGCAAGGCGGTTTCACCGTATGGTGACGCGACAAGGTGACCGTTTGTCCCGCACATCGTCGATGCTTCTCGGCTTTAAGGCTGCATAATGTCGTTACGGCGATAACCATGGTCTGTGGGTTCCATTTCGGAGAGCGTCTGCCAATGAACGGGATGACGATGCGGTGCGCGCCGGTTGCTGTGCGCCGGTTCTGACGATCCCATGGCAGCGGTATCGCCAACAGCCTGCGTGGTGCGCGCATCGTGTCTGATGCTGACGGTCCTGGCGTTTCCGACGATCGCGGGGGCCCAGCCGGCGGGCGACGCCGCGGCCCCGACGACCCCGTCGCCATCGCCATCGCCATCGACATCGACATCACCATCGCCATCGCCATCGACATCGCAGGACAAGGCGCCCGCCGGGTTCTGGCAGCGCGACACCCTGACGGGCGATTGGGGTGGGTTGCGCACCAGCCTGGCGGATTCCGGCATCAAGTTCGGGTTGCAGGAGCAGAGCGAGCTTTGGGGCAACGCAACCGGCGGGCTGCGGCGCGGCGTGGTTTATGATGGCCTGACCACCGCCAGTGTGACGGTGGATCTGGAAAAGCTGGCCGGCTGGTCGGGGGCGACGTTTTTCGTCGATGCCTATCAGATCCACGGCCGCGGACCGTCGGGCAACCTTGTCGGCAACCAGCAACTCGTCAGCAATCTAGAGGCGACACGGGACACCAAGCTGTATCAGTTGTGGATCGAACAGAAGCTGCTGGACGGGCGGCTGACCGTCCGCGTTGGCCAGGAAGGCGCCAACGACCAGATGATGATCACCCAGTACGGCGCCCTGTTGCTCAATTCCAGTTTCGGTTTCCCGGGGCTGCCGGCGGCCGATCTGCCGTCGGGCGGACCGAATTATCCATTGGCGACGCCGTTCGTCCGGGCGCAGTTCCAGGCGACGGACAAGATCACGCTGGTGGGGGCGGTGTTCAACGGCGATCCGGCGCCGCCCGGCACCGGCGACCCGCAACTGCGCGATGCCGGCGGCACGGCCTTCCGGTTGAACGGCCACGCGCTGGCGATCACCGAGTTGTGGTATTCCACCAATCAGGGTGAGGGTTCGGCCGGGCTTCCCGCCACATACAAGCTGGGGGCGTGGTATGACTCGGCGCATTTCGCCGACCGGTTCTACGACACTACCGGTCTGTCGCTCGCCAATCCCGCAAGCTCCGGCGTGCCGCGCGACCATTCGCCGGACTTCGCGATCTACGGCATCGTCGATCAGATGGTCTGGCGGAAGCCCGGCAGCAAGCAGTCGGGCATCGGTGTGTTCCTGCAGGTGATGGGCGCGCCTGCGCAGGACAATCTGAGCAACCTGTTCGTCGAGGCCGGCTTGAACTGGATGGGGCCGTTCGCCGGCCGGGACAATGATGTCTTCGGCCTCGGTGTATCGTATCTGGGGATCAGCCCGGTGGCGCGCCGGTACAGCCGAGCGCTGGTGGCGTTCACCGGCACGGGCCAGCCGTATGCCAGCAACGAAACGGTTTTCGAGGCGACGTATCTGTACCAGGTGAGTCCCTGGCTGGCGTTGCAGCCGGATGTGCAGTTCGTGGTCAACCCGGGGGCCGGCATCCCGAGCGGTTTCAGTGCCACGCCGCTGAAGAATGCGATCGTTGGAGGGGTGAGGGCCAGCGTCACATTCTGATCTTGTGCGCCCGGCGGATCAGTATTTGCGCAGGAAGAACGCGACGGTGACGGTCGCACTGAGCGCCACGACGAACCAGCGCAGCACCGCGGGCGGCAGATGGCGGGCAAAACGCGCGCCATAGTAGCCGCCGGCGATGGCGGAGACCATCATGGCGAGGGTTTCCGGCCACCTGACCGCGCCGGCGACGGCGAAGCACAGCACGGCGGACCCGTTGGTGACGGTAACCAGCAGGGCTCGGGGTCCGGCCATGGCCTTCAGCTCCGCCGAGTCCAGCAGCGACCAGACCGCCATCATCATCAGGCCGACGGCGCCGCCGAAATAGCCGCCATAGATCGATACGATGAATTGCATGACCAGGAAGGCGCCGCGGCCGATGCGCACATAGCGGCGCAGCCACTCGCCGGCATGGCGGCCGGCGGCGAAGGTCAGTGTTGCCGCCAGCAGCAGCCATGGGATGACGACGTCGAAGACGCCGCCGGGGGTTTCCAGCAGCAGGATCGCACCGACCAGGCCGCCGGCGAGGCTGATCGGCAGCAGTATTTTCAGCCCGACCCCGGCGACGCCGCGCAGGTCGTCCCGGTAGGCCCAGGTGCTGGCCATCGTGCCGGGAAACAGCGCCACGGTACTGGAGGCATTGGCGGCGACCGGCGGCAGGCCGGCGAGGACCATGACCGGAAACGAAACGAATGAGCCGCCGCCGGCGACCGCGTTCATCGTCCCGGCCAACAGTCCGGCCAGGATCAGCGGGAGAAAATGCTGCACTTTATTCGACCGGAACGTTCTGTTCCAGCTCCGCCAGCCAGGCCGCGGCGTTGCCGTCGGATGGCGCCCGCCAGTCGCCGCGCGGTGACAGCGATCCGCCGGCGGACACCTTGGGTCCATTTGGCATGGCGCTGCGCTTGAACTGACTGAAGGCGAAGAAGCGGGTCAGGAAGACCTGCATCCAGTGGCGGATCTGTTTCAAATCGTACGCCACGCGCCGGTCGGCGTGGAAGTGCGGCGGCCAGTCGCCTCGTGCCGGGTCTTCCCAGGTGTGCAGGGCCATGAAGGCGATTTTCGAAGGCACGAAACCGTAGCGCAGGATGTGGAACAGGGTGAAATCCTGCAGGGCGTAGGGGCCGATCCTGGCCTCGGTGCTTTGCGGTGTTTCGCCCGCGGCGACCGGCACCAGTTCGGGGGAGATTTCAGTCGAAACGATCGCGTCCAGGGTCGCGCATGCGTCGCCGGCGAAGCGCCTGGTGGCGATGATCCAGCGGATCAGATGCTGGATCAGGGTTTTCGGCACGCCGGCGTTGACGTTGTAGTGCGCCATCTGGTCGCCGACGCCGTAGGTGCACCAGCCCAGCGCCAGTTCCGAAAGATCGCCGGTGCCGATGACGATGCCGCCGTGATGGTTCGCCAGGCGGAACAGGTAGTCGGTGCGCAGGCCGGCCTGCACGTTCTCGAAGGTGATGTCGTAGAGCGATTGGCCGGATGAATAGGGGTGGCCGATATCGGATAGCATCTGTGACGCGGCCGGTTTGATATCCAGTTCGGCGGCGGTCACGCCCAGCGCCCGCATCAGCGCCCAGGCGTTGGCTTTGGTGTGGTCGGAGGTCGCGAAGCCCGGCATGGTGTAGGCCAGGATACCGGCGCGCGGCAGCCCCAGCCGGTCGAACGCCTGGGCGCAGACCAGCAGCGCCTGGGTGGAATCCAGGCCGCCGGAAATCCCGATCACCACCTTCTTCAACCCGGTGGCGCGCAGCCGCTGTGCCAGGCCGGAGACCTGGATGTTGTAGGCCTCGTAACAATCCTGTTCCAGCCTTGCGGTGTCGGCGGGGACGAAGGGAAAGCGCTCCATCTTGCGGCGGAAGCCGACGTCGGTGGCCGGTGGGTTCACCGTGAAGGCGATGCGGCGGTAGGCGCGCGCATGGCGGCGGCGGTTGGTATCGAACGACCCCATCTGCAAGCGCTCCTGAGCCAGCATGTCGAGGTCGATATCGGCGATCGCCGCTTGGTCCGCCACGGGAAACCGTTCGGTCTCGGCCAAAGTGTTGCCGTTCTCGAACACCGAGGCCTGTCCGTCCCAGGCCAGGTCGGTGGTCGACTCCCCTGCCCCGGCGGCGGCGTAGAGATAGGCGGCAAGGCAGCGGGCGGATTGTGAGCGGCATAGCAGGCGGCGGGTCTCGGCCTTGCCGATGGTGATGTTGCTGGCGGAGAGATTGGCCAGCACGGTGGCGCCGGCGACGGCGGCTTCACCGCTGGGGGGATTGGGGACCCAGATGTCCTCGCAGATCTCGGCGTGGACGATCAGGTTGGGGAGGTCGGTGGCTTCCCATAGCAGGTCGGTGCCGAACGGCGCGGTGCGGGTGCCGATGGCGATGGCGTTGTTCTCGGTGCCGTCGCCGCTGACGAAATGACGGGGTTCGTAGAATTCTCGGTAATTCGGCAGATGGATTTTGGGGACGACGCCCAGCAGTTGGCCGCGATGGATGGCGAGGGCACAGTTGTACAGGGCGCCGCGATGGCGCAGCGGGGCGCCGACCAGCAGCAGCGGCATCAGGTCGGCCGAACCCTCGACGATGGTGGCGATCGCGGTTTCCACGGCGTCGAGCAACACAGTCTGCTGCAAAAGGTCGCTGATCGCGTAGCCGGAGATGCCGAGTTCGGGGAACACCGCGACGGCGACCGCCTGCCGATCGCAGTCCTGGGCCATGCGCAGGATGGTTTGCGCGTTGGTGGCCGGATCGGCCAACGCGGTGGTGGTGGTGCAGGCGGCGACACGGGCGAAGCCGTGGCGGTAGAGGGAACGGAAACTCATGGCGGGCCCGGAGGATGCTGGCGGTAATATGGCGCGGGTCGGGGGTTCGTGCCATCCGGGCAGGCGGGAGCGTCAGGGCGCCATGATCTGCACGGGATAAAGCGGAGCGTTCCGGTCATGGGTAATAAGCATCATATCTTCGCAGATCGCCTGCGCGATGATCAGGTGGTCGAACGGATCCCGATGATGTTCGCGAACCGGCAAATGATTCAGTGCGATCAGATGCTGTGCGGTGATTCCGAGCAACTGTATTTTGCTCGCAGGCGCCAATTGCGCGGCGATCAAGGCAACATCAGCTTCCAATTTTCCGATCCGGGATTTTACCGCGATCTCCCACAGAGAAACGACACTGACGAAAATCGTGTTGTCATTATCGGCGAGCGTGCGCTGCGTGTCAGGATTGAGGCGGCGGGAGTCCCCGACGACCCACAAGAGCACATGGGTGTCGAGCAGGAACTTCACACAGTACCGCCTTCCATGATGTCGATGATATCGTCGGGTGTCCGATCGAAATCAGGCGCTATGCAAATCTTCCCGCGAAGGACATCAAACGGCATGTCAGATGACCCTTCGGTCAGCGCCCGACGAAGGATTTCACGGTGCTCTGCCTCGGCCGACCGTCCATGTGCCATCGCGCGCCCCTTGAGGCGTTTGATGAGGTCGTCGTCAACACCTCGGACCAGAAGGTTCCCCACGGCTAAAGCTCCCGTTGATATCAAATTGATAGCATTTTTATCGAAGGACGTCAACGGCCACCGAAAGTGTGGCATAGCCACCGCACCGGGCGCGCACTATCACCCGTCGCCGTGTCCGATCTCCCTGTCACCGATGCCCTCCCTGCCCTGCACGCCGCGCTGAACGCCGGGCGCAATGCCGTGCTGGTTGCCCCGCCGGGCGCGGGCAAGACCACCCTGGTTCCGCTTGCCCTGCTTGATGCTGCCTGGCGGGGAGACGGGCGTATCGTGATGCTGGAACCGCGTCGCCTGGCGACCCGAGCGGCGGCGAATCGGATGGCGTTTCTGCGGGGCGAGGCGGTCGGGAGGACCATCGGCTATCGGACCCGGCTGGATGGCGCGGGGTCGGCCGAGACGCGCGTCGAGGTCATCACCGAGGGGCTGCTGCTGCGCCGGCTGCAATCCGATCCGGGGCTGGACGGCGTTGCCGCCGTGATCCTGGACGAGATCCATGAACGGTCGCTGGAATCCGATCTGGGGCTGGCGCTGTGCCTCGACCTTCAGCGCATGCTGCGGCCGGAGTTGCGGCTTCTCGCCATGTCGGCGACGGCGGACGGGGCTCGGCTGTCCACACTGATGGACGCGGACGTCATCGAGAGTGCCGGCCGGCAATATCCGGTCACGGTGGAGCACGTCAAAAGCGATATTCCGCATATCCGCGACCTGCCGGACGCGGTCGCCAAGGCCATTCGTACGGCGTTGAGCGACCACCAGGGGGACATTCTTGCGTTCCTGCCGGGCATGGCGGAAATCCGCCGCGTTCAGGCCGCTCTGGACGACCGGGGTGTCATGGTGCTGCCGCTGCACGGTGATTTGCCGCCGGCGGAGCAGGACCGGGCGCTGCGGCTGGCGGAGGGGCGGCGCGTGGTGCTGGCGACGTCGATCGCGGAGACCTCGCTGACCGTTCCGGGCGTCCGGATCGTCGTCGACGGGGGGTGGCGGCGGACGCCTCGGCTGGAC
>DATAZJ010000466.1:0-6979 GCA_036272115.1 Rhodopila sp.
TCACCAGGTCATGGTCGCCGACCGAGGCTCCACCCGTGGTGACCAGCATGTCCATGCCCACCACGGAATCCGCGACGGCGCCAATCGCCGAACGGTCGTCGGGGGCAACCGGCAGGACGATCGGGTCGCCGCCGACGGCTCGCACCAGCGCCGCCAGGGCGTGCGAGTTGGAACTGACGATGCCGCCCGGCGGAATGGGTTCGCCCGGCATGGCGATTTCGTCGCCGGTGGCCAGGATGGCGACACGGGGGCGGCGATGCACCGCCAGCCAGGGGTGGTTCGCGGCGGCGGCCAACCCTACGTCGCGGGCGGTAATCCGCCGTCCGGCGGGCACGACCACGTCGCCGGCGGCGAAATCCTGGCCGGCCCGGCGGATGTGGCGGCCCGCGACAACGGCCTCATTCACCCGGACGGTGTCGCCGTCGCGTGTCGCGTCTTCCTGCAACAGGATGGAGTCGGCACCGGACGGGACGACGCTGCCGGTGAACAGCCGTACCGCCTCACCGGAACCGACCCGACCATCGAACGGGTGGCCGGCCGGCGCGGCCCCGACCACGCGCAGGCTGGCGCTCAGGACGCCATCCGCTGCCCGCAGCGCGTAGCCGTCCATCGCCGAGACATCGGCCGGGGGCTGGGTCAATCGAGCAGTCACGCCCTCCGCGGTGACACGGTTCCAGGCGTCGGCCAGGGCGACGATCTCGGCTGGGGTGGGACGCAGGGCGTCCAATATGCGCCCACGGGCTTCCTCGACACTGATCATGCTGTGCTCCGACTGGCTGGTTCGGTCCAATGTGAGCGATGCAGGCGCGTGCCTCAAGCCACGCCGCCTCCCTCGACCGGCCTCCCGGCTCTCAGGCCGCCCGGATGCGTGTCATGAACCCATCCACCTGCTCTCGCAGCCGCGTCGCCTGGACGCCGAGGGAACCCGCCGCCGTCTTCACCGCTTCCGCCGATTGCGTGGTCGCGGCGGTGCCTTCGCTGACCGCCGTCACGCTCCGCGAGGCATCCCGCGTGCGGTCCGCCGCAAGCTGGGTGTTGCGCGCGATCTCCCGCATTGCCGCCCCCTGCTCCTCGACACTGGCCGAGATGGTGGTGGCGACCTTGTTGACTTCGTCGATGGTGACCTGGATCTGCCTAATCGCACTGACTGCCTGCTGGGTCACCGCACGCACCTGGGTGATCTGGGCGTCGATGTCCTGGGTCGCCTTCGCCGTCTGGGTGGCGAGCGACTTCACCTCCGACGCCACCACCGCGAACCCCTTGCCGGCCTCACCCGCCCGCGCGGCCTCGATGGTGGCGTTCAGTGCCAGCAGGTTGGTCTGTGCGGCGATGTTGCTGATCAGGCTGACGACGTCGCCGATGCGCCCGGCGCTTTCCGCGAGGCCGCGCACGGTTTCGTCGGTCTGCTGGGTCTCCTCCACCGCGCGCAGGCTGATCTGCGCGGACTGCGCCACCTGGCGGCTGATCTCGGCGATCGAGGCACTGAGTTCCTCGGTGGCCGCGGCGATGCTGGAGACGTTGTTGGATGCCTCGGCCGAGGCCTGTTCGGCGTTATGGACCTCGGTCGCGCCGCGTTCGGCGATATCCAGCATCGTCACCGCCGTGCGGTCCATCTGGGTGGAGGCCTGGTCAAGTTCCGCCAGCGCGGTGGATACGTGCTTCTGGAACTTGCCGATATAGCCTTCGACGGTGATGCGCCGCTCTTCCGCCTTCTGACGGTGCGCCTGCTGGTCTTCCTCGATCCGACCCTTGGCGATCGCCTGCTCGCGGAAGGTGTCCAGAGCATGCGCCAAGGCGCCGATTTCGTCGTGCCGGCCGGCGAACAGCGACGCCGCGGAAAGGTCGCCCCGAGCCAGCCGTTCGGTGGTCTCACGCAGCGCCAGCAGTGGCCCGATGACGCGGCGGCTGACGACCCACATGCCGAAGGCCGATGCGGCGACGGCGGCGGCCAGTGCTGTCAGGTGCCAGATCAGGCCGGACGTCGCATGCGCGCGCAGCGACGCCGCGCGGTTCGCCGCCTGCGCCAGCGCGGCATTCGCGACATTCAGCATCACGCCGAGCTTGGGGACGGTGTACGGCGACCACGCATCGGCCGTCATTTCGGGGGTCTTCTTGTTCACCAGGGCGTCCAGCAGGCGTTCCTGGGTCGCGACATAATCGGGCGCGAACAAGGTTGCTCTGGCATCCGAAAGCGTCGCCAGGAAAGCAGGGGCCACATCGGTACCCGTCACCGCATCGTCGATCGCGGTCCACAGGATGCGTGCCCCGCCCATGAATCCGGCATGCCTGACGCGGGCATCGGGTGCCACCGACCCCGTTGCCAGACCCACCGAGATCAGCAGCGAGCCCTCACCCGCGTCCTGCCGGGCCAACCAGGCAAGTTGCTTGATCTCCATCATCTGAATGATGAACGGATCGCCGTTCTTGATACTCGCGAACAGATTGGTGGCGATCTTCTGCAGCGCGTCCTGCAGCGCCAGGCCCGCGGTGACGTATTCAGTCCCCAACGCCGGCCGGCGCTCCGCTTTCGGCTGATCGACATGGGCGGCGAATTCCGACTGCAGGGCGACCAGCGCATCGGTCGACCGGCGCAGGGCGGGCAGCAGGGCGTCCTTGTCGGCGAACGGCACCGAGGCGAGCAACGCGGTCCCCTCCGCGAGGGCCGGCATTTCCTTATCCCGCAATGCCTTCAGATACAGCCGGTTCTTCCCGGTCATCGTGCCCTCGGCGTCCCACAGCCGCTGCGTCGTGGCCCGGTCCGTCCGCTGGGCGATCAGCGCCGCGAATATCTGGCGAGAAGCCGCGACAACCTGTTCCGCCCGCTGGTTTTCACCCAGCACCGACCAGGCGTTCCAAACCTGGGACCCCAGCAGGACGATCACCGCGAGCGCGAACACGGCCAGGATCGACTTCAGAAGCTGTGCGACGGAAAGACGTGCGACCATGACGCTTGCACCCATGCAGAGTTTTTCTGCGTGGATCAAAACAGCGAAAGGTTAACAAAATGTGGACGACCGAGAATATATCTGAATTCATCCCTGGATCGCCGGCCTCAGGTCGTCGCCCGCTCGATGATTCGGAACGGTACCTGCACGCGATCGCCCTCGCGCGGCCCCTCCCCGGCCAGGCGCCGCAACAGGAACGAGGCAGCCGAACGACCGGTACTGTCACCCTCCAGGCTGACGGTGGTGATCGGCGGTTCGTTCATCGCACTGAGTTCGAAATTGCCGAAGCCGCAGACCGCGAGGTGTTCCGGGACCGGGACACCCTGCACCCCCGCTTCGATGACCGCGCCGAACGCCATCGAATCCGAGCTGCAGAACAGCGCACAGCGCTGGTCGAGCGAAGGCAGCAGGGCGCGCAGGCCTTCTCGCCCGGCGGCAATGGTGCTGGGCGCCGGGATCTCCTGATCGAGCACGACGGTGGCCCCCGCCTTGTTCACCGCCTCGACGAAGCCCCGGGCACGGGTCAGCGCGCGGGCGTCGCGGGCGGTCAGCACGGCGAAGCGGTTATGGCCTTTGGCCAACATGAAGGCCGCGACCTCGGCACCGACCCTCGCATGGTCGAACCCGATCAGCATATCGATCGGGTGGTTCGACATGTCCCAGATTTCGACCACGGGAATGCGGGCTTCGATCAGCATCTGCCAGGCCGCCGGGCTGTAGCCGGATCCGGTGATCAGCAGCGCGTCCGGACGGCGCCCCAGCAGGCCGCGGAACAGGGCTTCATCGTCGGCGTCCTCATACCCGCAGATCGACAGCGTCACCTGATAGCCCGCGTGCCGCATGGAATCCGAAAATGACTGCACGACGCTGGCGAACATCGGATGCGCGATCGTCGGCACGATGGCGGCGACCATGCGTGATTTGCGCGACGACAGCCCGCCGGCGATCAGGTTTGGGACGTAACCCAGGCGGTCGATCGCTTCCCGCACCCGCGCGGTGGTTTCCGGCGAGACGCGGTCGGGGGTGTTGATGACGCGGGAGACGGTCATCGGCGCGACACCGGCGGCGGCGGCGACATCGGTGATTTTCACCGGCGTGTTCTTCCCGGATGCGGAACGGATAAATGGGTCGCGCACCGGTTCGGACACTGTTTTTTCCTCGGTTGTCGCAAGACTGGGCTCGACTGCCGGCCGAAGCCGGACGACGCAGTAGTGTCCATACTGTACCGGAATACTGTCCCGGCCGCCAAACAAGATTCCAGATCGTCTGCACCCGGCGACGCCCCGAACGAGGCGCGCGACCGCCTCAGCTTCGCGCGATGATGGCTTCGATCCGGCTGGCAAGGGACTGCATCGTGAACGGCTTGGTGAGCAAGTGCATTCCCAAACCCAGGCCGCCCTCGCCGATTCCCGCCCCCTCGGCATAGCCGGTGATGAACAGCACGCGCAGATCTGGCCGGTGCTGGCGAGCGGCATCGGCCATTTGGCGGCCGTTCATCCCGCCTGGCAGGCCGACATCGGTGATCAGCAGATCGATATGCACGTCCGACTGCAGCACCTTCAGCCCCGAGACGCCGTCCGCCGCCTCGATGGCCGCGTAGCCCAGCCCTTCGAGCACATCGGCCACCAGCATGCGCACGGTCGGTTCGTCATCGACGATCAACACCGTTTCGCCACCCCTTGCCCGCGGCATCTCCGGCAATCGTGGCGCTGCCGGTGTGTCGCCCTCGGGCTCGCCACGATCCTGGGGCAGGTCGATGCACACCGTGGTGCCCGCACCCACCACCGAGGAGATTCGGACGTTGCCGCCGGATTGCCGGGCAAAGCCGTAGATCATCGACAGACCGAGGCCGGTGCCCTGGCCGGTCGGCTTGGTGGTGAAAAACGGCTCGAACGCGTGCTCGATCACATCGGCGGGCATGCCTGTCCCGGTATCGGTGACTTTGATGGAAACGTACGGACCGGGCTCTATGGCGCCATCCCGCGCATGGCGCTTATCCAAAATACTGTTGACGGTTTCGATGCGGAGGCGCCCGCCGTCGGGCATGGCATCGCGCGCATTGATGCACAAATTGAGGATCGCGTTCTCCAACTGATTGGGATCGCACAGGATCGGCTGTAAATCGCCGGCCAACACGGTCTCCACCGCGATTTCCGGCCCGACCGTCCGCTGCAGCAATTCCAGCATGCCGGCGAGCAGGGTGTTGGCGCTGATCCGCTTTGCATCAAGCGTCTGGCGGCGCGCGAACGCCAGCAACCGATGGGTCAGTGCCGCCGCTCGGGCGGCCGCGTCTTGCGCCATGGTCACATAGCGATCGATCTCGCCGGTCCGGCCTTGTGCCAGCCGCATTTTCAGCAGGTCGAGGCTGCCGCTGATCCCGGTCAGCAGGTTGTTGAAGTCATGCGCCAGACCACCGGTCAGTTGGCCGACGGCTTCCATCTTCTGCGACTGGAAAAGCTGTTCACGCGACTGGTCCAGCGCCAACTGCGCCTCGCGCCGTTCCGTGAGGTCGCGGGTGATCTTGGCGAAACCGACGAGAACGCCGTCATCGTAGATGGCATCGACCACAACGCCGGCCCAGAACAGGGTGCCGTCCTTCCGGCGCCGCCACCCTTCCGCTTCGTAGCGCCCTTCCCGCTTCGCCGCCGCGAGCGCTGTGGTGGGCACGCCGGCCTCGACGTCCTCCGGCGTGTAGAAGTGGGAAAAATGTTTCCCGATGATGTCGGCGGCGGCATAGCCCTTGATGCGTTCGGCGCCCGGGTTCCAACTGGTGACCTTGCCGTCGAGGTCCAGCATGTAGATGGCATAGTCTGTCACGCCCTCCACGAGCAGGCGGAAATGGCGTTCACTTTCCTGTGCGGCAAGCCTGGCGGTGCGCTGTTCCGTCATGTCGCGGGTTATTTTCGCGAAGCCCATCAGGGTGCCGTCCTGGTGAATGGGGTCGATGACCACCATGGCCCAGAAGCGACCGCCATCCTTGCGGACCCGCCATGCCTCCGTCGTGAAGCGGCCGGTCGTCGCTGCGATACGCAGCACCCGAGCGGGCACGCCGGTCGCCCGATCCTCCTCGGTGTAGAACCGTGAGAAATGCTCGCCGATGATCTCGTCTGCCGTGTAGCCCTTGATCCGTTCGGCACCGGGGTTCCAACTGACGACCCGGCCTTCCGGGTCGAGCATGAAGATGGCGTAGTCGACCACCCCTTGAATGAGCAGTTCATACGCATCGGCCGCGGCAAACGTTCTGGGACGGTTCATCTGTTCAACATTGATCGACACGGCACATCCCAGATCCACGGCGTTCCGGTCGGGCGGCGCCGTTGCGCATCGGGTTCAACCGGGTGTTCCCTTCTGTGCCAGGCCACCGGGGTCTGGAGCAACCCAGTGGAAAGGCGCAACATGCCCCGGTTCAGTTGCAGGAGGAAATCAATATGTTGAAATCCGGCGTTTCGATGTTCTTTACGGACTACTCCATGGCACCTGGTGCGTTGGGCCAGGCGCTGGAACAGCGGGGTTTCGAGTCCGTCTGGGCGCCTGAACACTCCCACATTCCGCTCAGCCGCAAATCACCATTTCCCGGCGGCGGCGACCTGCCGAAGCGGTATTACGATGCGATGGACCCGTTCGTGACCCTGACGGCGGCGGCGGCGGCGACCAAGACGCTGATGGTCGGCACCGGTGTCTGCCTGGTGGCGCAGCGCGATCCGATCCAGACGGCGAAACTGGTCGCTTCGATCGACCAGGTGTCCGGCGGGCGGTTTCTGTTCGGTATCGGCAACGGCTGGAACCAGGACGAACTGGAAGACCACGGCGTCAAGTTTGCCGATCGCCACAAGGTGGCGCGGGAGCGGGTCGAGGCGATGAAGGCAATCTGGACCAAGTCGAAGCCGGAATATCACGGCGAATTCGTCAACTTCGATCCGATGATGACGTGGCCGAAGCCGGTTCGGCAGCCGCATCCGCCGGTGATCGTGGGCGGTGCATTCCCTTACTCCGCCCGCCGGGCTATCCGTTACGGAGATGGCTGGATTCCGCAG
>DATAZJ010000467.1:0-2442 GCA_036272115.1 Rhodopila sp.
AAATTTGTCCGCCGACGCATCCTCACCCGCCGGCCAACAGCCCCACAACACCATCCAGCAACGCCGGATCGCCAACCGCGATCACCCGCCCGTCACCCTCAACCCGCAACGCCTGCCCCTGCCAATCCGTCACCACCCCGCCCGCGCCCACGATCACCGGCAACAGAGCCGCCCAATCCCAGGGCTTCAGGTCGCTCTCCACGATCACGTCGATCTGCCCCAGCGCCAGCAGCCCGTAGGCGTAACAATCGCCGCCCCAGTAATTCCGCCGCACCCGCCCCGCCACGCGCTGGAACGCCGGCAAGTCCACCCCCAGCATCTCCGGGCTCGTGCAAGACAGCTCCGCCAATCCCAGCTCAGGACACGCCCGAGTCCCAACCCGCCCACCGAACCCGCCCGTGAACACCGTCGGCCGCCCCGCGACGCCAACCCAACGCTCCAAGGTCACCGGCTGATCGATCACCCCCACGACCGGCGCATCGCCATTCAGCAGCCCCACCAGCGTGCCAAATGTCGGCCGCCCGGTGATGAACGCCCTGGTCCCGTCGATCGGATCCAGCACCCAGCGCAATTGCGCCTCCGGCCGAACCACCCCGAACTCCTCGCCCAGTATCCCGCATTCCGGACAAAGCCGCTCCAGCACCGCCCGCATCGCCAGCTCGGCGTCACGATCGGCGATCGTCACCGGCGACTGATCGGCCTTCAAATCCGCCGCCACCGCACCACGAAAAAACGGCCGGATCACCGCTCCGGCCGCATCGGCGGCAGCCTGCGCCGCCGCCACGTAACGATCGAGGTCGATACTCAGGGTGACGGCAGCGGCACGGGGTTATGCGACAGCGTGTGCAGGTAATCGATCACGTCCGCCCGCTCCTGGTCGTTCTTGATGCCCGCGAAGGCCATCCGCGTGCCCGGCACATAGGACGACGGCTGATGCAGCCATTCGTTCAGCTCCGGAAACGTCCACGGCCCCGTCTTCGCCTTCATCCCGGCCGAGTAGTTGAAGCCTTCCATATGCGCGTGCGGCCCGCCGACGACGTTGTACAGGTTCGGACCGACGATCGCGTGGCCGCCCTCATTGAACGTATGGCACGACGAGCACAGCTTCTTCACCGTCGCCTCGCCGGTCGCCACATCGGCCTTGGCCAGCAGCGGCGCGATCGGCGGCAGCGGCTTCGGTTTCGGTGCCGCCGCGGCGGCCTCGCTGCCCGGCGCCGCCGGCGTCACGATCGCCGGCTTCTCCAGCCGGTGCTCGCTCACCAGGTTGGCGCCGATCGTTCCGGTAAGAAAGAACGCGATGCCGGCCACCAGGACCGCGGCCACGCCCTTGTTGATTTCCATGCTGTCCATGCAGCGAAGCTTCCCGATCAGATAAGGGCAGACGGCCCCGGTTGAATGGACGCGAGCGGACAAGCCCACCCGCCGTTGCATGGCGACGAGCGCATCCGTAAGCTGGCCGCACCATAGGGAAACGAAAACGCCTCTTCAACCCCACGTCCCGCACCCGCCGGCCGGATAAATGCCGGGACCGGCACCGAACCGACGGGACATTTCCAGGAAATCCAGGCCGTTGAACCCCATCGTCGTCATTCCCGCCCGCATGGCCTCCACCCGCCTGCCCGGCAAGCCGCTCGCCGACATCAACGGCAAGCCGATGATCGTGCATATGCTGGAACGCGGCCGGGAAGCCGGAATCGGCCCGGTCGCCGTGGCCTGCGGCGACCCCGAGATCGCCGACGCCGTTCGCAAAGCCGGCGGCCGAGCGGTGCTGACCGACCCCGACCTGCCGTCCGGCTCCGACCGGGTGCATGCCGCCCTCGCCGAACTCGACCCGAATCGCGAGCATGATGTCGTCGTCAACCTGCAAGGCGACTTCCCCACCCTCGACCCCGCCGGCCTTCGCCTCGTCGTCACCCCCCTCAACGACCCCAGCATCGATATCGGCACCCTCGTCGTGCCGATTCGCGACGAGATCGAGGCCACCACCGTCTCCTTCGTCAAAACCGCCTGCGCGTTCGAGGACGGCCAGACCATCGCCCCGGCACTCTATTTCTCCCGCCAGACCATTCCCTGGGGCCTCGGCCCGCGCTGGCACCATGTCGGCATCTACGCCTATCGCCGGACGGTGCTCGACCGTTATGTCTCCCTGCCGCCAAGCCCGCTGGAACGGCGCGAGAGTCTGGAACAACTGCGGGCGCTGGAGAATGGCATGCGAATCGCCTGCGCGCGTATGGAACACGGCCCGTTCGGGGTCGACACCGCCGAGGACCTGGAACGCGCCCGCGCGCTGGTGCCGCATTCATGACCGGCAAGATCGCTTTCCAGGGCATGCCGGGCGCCTATTCCGACCTCGCCTGCCGCAACGCCTATCCGGGGATGACCACCCTGCCCTGCCTGTCGTTCGAGGCCGCGATCGACGCCGTGCGCTTAGGCCGAGCGACG
>DATAZJ010000468.1:0-25222 GCA_036272115.1 Rhodopila sp.
CAAAAGGCCGCCATCGTCGCCTCCGCCGCCGGTCTTGTCGGCCTGATCAGCCTGTTCAACGCGCTCGGCCGTATCTTCTGGGCCTCGCGGTCGGACAAGATCGGCCGCAAGAACATGTACTATGCGATCTTCATCATCGGCATCGTGGTCTACGGCCTGTTGCCGACCTGGGGACATCTCGGCCTGCCGGTCATGTTCGTGCTGTCGATCTGCATCATTCTCAGCATGTATGGCGGCGGCTTTTCCACCGTGCCCGCCTACCTCGCCGATATTTTCGGCACCCAGATGGTGGGTGCGATCCATGGCCGCCTGATCACGTCGTGGTCTGTCGCCGGCATCATCGGGCCGACCCTGATCGCCGGCCTGCGTCAGTTCCAGATCGACCATGGCGTCGCCCACAACCTGGTCTATGACATCACACTGTATGTCATGGCCTTCCTCCTGTTCTGCGGGCTGGTCTGCAATTTCTTCATCACGCCGGTCAATCCTAAACACCACGCCACCGAGGGTGAACTGGCCCGCGAACGGGTGCTGCGCCATGACGACCACACCGCCCCCGGCGCCCAGGCCGCGGCCCGAGGCGGTTTCGGCCTCGTGGGGCTTATCGCCTGGCTCGCCGTCGGCATCCCCTTCCTGATCGGCCTCTACATCGTCTGCACCAAGGTCGCAGCGATGTTCTAGCGGTTCAAATCAGACGGATAGTGCCGTCTAATTTGAACCACCAGCCTTTGATTTTGTGGGCCGATTCACCCGACCGCATGGGGATGCTTCTGTCGGGATCGGACCACTAACGGCCAGCGGCGAAATAACCGGTTCGTCCGGCGATCGCCGCCGGTTCCCCCCCCGTCATGCTGACGCAGGTCAGCATCCACGCCTCGCTGCGTGCCGGCCCCGGAACGACCACAAGCGCCGTGCCATAGCGGGCTTGGACGCCGGCCCGCCGCATGGTTAAGTCTCGCACGCCGATAAACCGCACGAGGCAGCCATGTCGCTCACCAACAGTCCCGACCCCGCACTGCGCGAAGCGACGGTGCGGCAGGACCTGAACAGCGTCCTGCACCCGATCATCCAGCACAAGGTGCTGGAATCGAAACAGATGGTCGTCGCCGGCGGCCAGGGCTCCACCATCTACGACGCCGACGGCACCGCCTACCTGGACGCCATGGCCGGCCTGTGGTGCGTCAACATCGGCTACGGCCGCACTGAACTGGCCGACGTCGCGGCAGACCAGATGCGCGAACTGGCGTATTTCCCGCACACCGCCATGAATGCCCCGGCAGCCGGACTGGCCGACAAGATCAACGGTCTGATGGGCGGCGGCTACCACACCTATTTCGTCAACTCCGGCTCCGAGGCCAACGAAGCCGCCTTCAAGATCGCTCGGCAATACATGAAGCACGAGCATCAAGGCGAATGGCGCTTCAAGACCATCAGCCGCTACTTCGCCTATCACGGCACTACCCTCGCCACCCTCGACGCCGGCGGCATGGGCGAGCGCAAGGCAAAGTTCGAGCCGTTCTCCGGCGATTTCGTGCACGTTGCGCAGCCCTACTGCTACCGCTGCCCCTTCGGCCTGAGCTACCCAAGCTGCGGCCTGGCCTGTGTGAAAAATATGGAGAACACGATCCTCGGCGAGGGCCCCGAAACCGTCGCCGAGATCATCGTCGAACCGATCATGAGCGGCGTCGGTGTCGCCGTGCCGCCCGATGAATACCTGCCCGAAGTCGAAAAACTCTGCCGCAAATACGGCATCCTGCTGCACCTCGATGAGGTGATCAACGGCTTCGGCCGCACCGGCAAGATGTTCGCCCACCAGCATTACGGCGTCTCGCCCGACATCATGGCGATCGCCAAGGGCATCTCCAGCGCCTACATGCCGATCGCCGCGACGGTGGTGAAAAACAGCGTGTTCGATAGTTTCTATGGCGATCCGTCGGAGAACCGGCAGGTCGGCCAGGTCAACACCTATGGCGGCCATCCCGCCGCCGCCGCGGTTGCGCTGCGCAACATCGAGATCATGGAAGCTGAACGGCTGGCCGATCGGGCGGCAGACGTGGGCAAGTATTTCCTCGATGGCCTGACCAGCCTGATGCGCCACAACATCGTCGGCGACGTGCGCGGCAAGGGCCTGCTGCTGGGTATCGAACTGGTCAAGGACCGCAGCAGCAGGGAACCGGTCGATCCCGCCACGATCACCACAATCGTCGATTTCTGCCGCGACAACGGCGTAATCGTCGGCCGCTCGGGCGGCGGACGCCGCTATGGCAACACAATCGTTTTCTCCCCACCACTGGTCATCACCCGCGCCGAGTGCGACCGCATCGTCGAGACCCTGGATCGTGCATTGGCGGCGTTGCCGGCCTAATACCAACCGGCATTGATGCAGCCTCTTCGGTTGACCCCGCCCGTCATGCCGACCCCGTCCGTCATGCCGACGGAGGTCGGCATCCACGCCTTTTACAAGCAGAATCAAAGGCACGGATGGCGAGCATGCGCTCGCCATGACGGTTGCACGGCGCTGCCGATGGGTCAACATCAAGGGCGATTGGTATAACACCTCGGCACACAAGTTTGCCGGTCGCTACTCCAGATACGGCGCAAGCACATCTTCGATCCATTTCATGAATGCACGGACCCGGCGCGACAGATTGCTCCGGTGTGCGACAACGAGGGACACGGCGAGCGCCCGCCGACGAAAATCGGGTAAGATCTCGACAAGCGCCCCGCTCTCCAAGTATCGGCCGACCCCCAGGAGTGGCGCCTGAATCAGGCCAAGGCCGGCGAGGGCAGCGGCTTCGTAGGTCTGCGCGCTGTTGACGTGTAGCGCACCCGGCAACTGAAGCGTCGCGTAACTGTCGCCGTCCGGATATTCCCATCCATAGGGTCTTGCGCCCAGCACCGTCGAAAAATGAATTGACCGATGTCCCTGACGCTGGAGATCTTCTACCGATCGAGGGACGCCATGGCGCGCCAGATAGGCGGGACTGGCAACGTTGACCGTGCGCAACAGGCCCAGCGGGCGGGCAATCAGCGTCTCGTCGCTGATGGGTCCAAGCCGCAATACGCAGTCGAATCCCTCTTGAACCAGATCGACCTGCCGGTCCGTACTCGACACCTCCAGCTCCAACTCGGGGTGAGTCGCCATGAAATCCGGCAACGCCGGAACGATCGTCATGCGCGCCACCTCGGTCGGAAGATCGACCCGCAAACGCCCGCGAAGTGCCACGCGATCGCTGGCGAACATTGAGTGCAGATCATCGACTTCAGCAAGCAGATCGCGGGCACGGGCATGAAATGCGCGTCCGTCCTCCGTCAACTGCACGCTGCGTGTCGTCCGGTGCAGGAGCCTGACGCCGACATCTTCTTCCAGCTTCCGGACGGCCGTTGAAGCCCTCCCCTTTTGGATGCCCAGGCTATCGGCCGCGAGGGTAAAGCTCCCCATTTCCGCCACCGTTATGAATATGCGGATGGGTTCCAGATTCTGCATTTTCGTGCCTCGGTATTGTTCACCACAAAGGGAACAGTGCGTTCATTATATCGGTATTTATCATATTCGGGAGACACAGTAAGCCTCGAACTCAGGCGACCCCATTGGAGAACGACAAGTGTCCCAAACCATGAACCTGCATCACGTGCCTGAAGCCATGACCTTGCATCGCGCCCCGTGGGCCGGCCGGATAATGAGCGCGGTTGTCGTTGTCGCTCTGGTGGCAGACGGCACTATTCAGCTTTTCGCACCGGCACAAATCGCGAGCATGTTGCACGAAACCGGGTTCGCGATGGACCTGACCCGCGTCGTGGGTCCGATCGTACTCCTCTCCGCCATCCTTTACGCCATCCCGGCAACCGCCGTCCTCGGCGCGATCCTGGTGACGGGCTTTTTGGGAGGCGCCATCTGCGCCCATGTCCGCATCGGTGAGTTGGGAACGCCGCCGGAAATCGTTTCCCTGCTTCTGGGCGCGATGACATGGGGCGGCCTCTACGCGCGCGAACCCCGTATCCGGGCCATTCTGCCGCTGGTCCGTTGAACCAACAAAGGCAGTACTCTGTTCCTCAATCAGGAGAAAACATATGTTTTTAGTAACGGGAATCACCGGAAAAGTGGGCGGCGCAACCGCGAAACACCTGTTGGCGCACGGCAAAAAAGTACGCGCGCTCGTCCGCAACCGCGAGAAGGCGGCTTACTGGGCGAACCAGGGCGTGGAACTGGCAGACGGCGATTGGAATGACTCGGCAGCCATCGAGCGAGCGCTCAAAGGCGTCGAAGGCGCGTTCGTCATGTTGCCTGCTGTCTGGGCGCCCTCGCCCGATTACAAAGAAGCCAAGGGCGTGATTGCAAACTATGTCGAGGCACTCACCAAGGCAGCACCGCCGCGCGTGGTTGCGCTTTCGTCGATGGGTGCGAACAGAAACAGCGGTGTCGGGATGATCACGGCCTTGTCGCTGCTGGAGCAAGGCTTTCGCGACCTGACATCTCCAATCGCATTTGTGCGCGCGGGTGGTTTCTTCGAGAACTTCCTTTACGGCTTGCAGGTCGCCCAGGGCGGAACGCTACCGGTCTACTACAATCCGACAAACCGTAAATCGACCATGGTCGCGACGAACGACATCGGTAGAGAGGTCGCCAACCTTTTGACTGGGCCAGCGTGGTCAGGGCAGCGCACCGTCGAGCTTGGTTCGATGGTCACCGCGGATGAAGTCGCGGACCAATTGGGTGAAGTCCTGAATCTCGACGTGAAAGCCTTTGCAGTCCCGCGTGCGGGGTGGGCAGCAGCGTTCGAGCAATTCGGTATCCCGAAAGGCCACACCGGACCTGCCGAAGAAATGTTTGAGGCCGTGAATGCAGGATGGATGGACCTCGGAGCCGAGGATACGGAGCACGTAGCGGGTACGACGTCCGCACGCGATGTATTCGAAGCTGCACAGAACGCCGCCAAGGCGTAAGTCCAGGACGGATCAGGCATGAGACGGAGACTGCCCGCTTCTGTGTCGGACGCGTCACGGAAAGCGCTCAACAGTTCAAAGTAACGCGAAGCACCTCCACTCTTGCCTGACCTTCTGAACATCCGGATGGATTTAGCAGCTTCTGTTTCATGATGCATGCATCCGGTCGTGCGAAAGACTTTTGCAAGCTGAATTAGAACCAAATTTATCAATAAATCACGGCTTTCAAAAATATGACCGAAACGCCAAAAACATCGGTCAGGCTCAACCCTTTCTTGTGCTTTCGATGGCTTCTTATCGCGCAAAACCCCGCACGTCGATTGACTCCCAAATTTATCTGACCTAAGTCAGACAACATGCCCCGCGACCCCATAGCCCAATTCCGCCGCTTCGCCCGTGCGGTCACAATCGAAGTCGGCGCACTAGACACATCCTTCCTCGGCCGAGGCCGCCCGCTCGGTGCTGCCCGCGTGCTGAACGCCATCGGCACGGGACGCTCCGACGTGGCCGAAATCCGGGACTACCTCAGCCTCGACTCCGGCCTGATGAGCCGTTTGCTCCGAAGCCTTGAGGACGAAAGTCTGATCCGCACCACGCCGCATCCCAACGACGCCCGCCGTCGCGTCGCCAGCCTCACCAGGACGGGCCAGCGTGAATTCCAAGCCTACGAGGACCTCTCCAACGCCAGGGCCGCCGCATTGCTGGACCGCGCCCCACGAGCGGACGAACTCCTTCGCGCCATGGACATGATCGCCTCCGCCCTCGGCCGCGACCGGATCGAAATAGAAACAGTCGACCCGAGGCAGGAAGCCGCCCGCTATTGCCTCGGCGAATACTACGCCGAACTGCAACGCCGCTTCGAAAACGGCTTCGATGTATCCCGCTCCCGCGATCCCGACGCCGCGGACATGGTGCGGCCGCGCGGCGCGTTCCTCGTCGCGATATCCGACGGCCTGCCCATTGGCTGTGTCGGCCTGAAGGGAACCGGCGGCGACATGGCGGAAATCAAGCGGCTATGGATCGACGGAACCGCCCGAGGCCTCGGCATCGCCAAGCGCCTGATGCAAGCCGCCGAAACCGCGGCCCGCGAATTGTCGGTAAAGACCCTGCGCCTCGACACCAACAGCGCCCTGCACGAGGCCATGAAACTCTACCGCGAATCAGGCTGGGTCGAGATCGACCGCTTCAACGACGACCCGTATCCCGACCATTTCTTCGAAAAGCACCTCTGATTCCAGCCCCGCGCTGACATCGACCCGTCACGGCCCGGCGCGTTGCTCAGACCGGAGACAGGCCTGACGGTGACGACAAGGCAGTACGTCCCAGCCCACGCGTAAAGGATATGACCGCCGCCTACGTCCCGGGCGTATTCCGGTTCCGCGTGGCATGCGCCCCCAACCAACCCATCGACGCACCAGGCTCGCAGTCCGTCGTCACCAGATACGGCTTGATGTCCAACAGAGGCGTCCCATCCACACAGTCCAGATAACGCACCGTCAGCGTGTCCGGACCCTCGAACCCATCGAACGCCACCACCGAAAGCCCGATCCCGTTCGGCCGCCACGGCGCCCGCGATGCGAACACGCCGCGCGGCTCCGAATCGAACGGCGGCGTGAACACCAGCCGAGGCGTCTGTCCCTGGCCCAGCCAATACAACAGGATCAGGTGCGAAAAACCGTCCAAGCTCCGCAGCCCATCCTGGAACGCCGGCGCCACCCGAACCGTACACACCGGCACCGGATCAGGTTGCCGTCCATTGCGCGGGCAGGCGGCGATCGACGTCCAGGGCGTGTGCAACGTCCCAATAGGTTGGATCGAGAACCCACTCAAAACACTCTCCTCAAAACGCCTACCCGGACCAGATACGGTCCGCCAATCCGCCTGGACAATCAACCTCCGCCCGCCTACCGTTAACAGATGGAATCGATCATCGACGGGACGGCGCCATATACTGGTGGAATGCCGACCCCGTGGCGGCTGCTGCGCCGAGCGCTGGCCTGGATGCTCCTCGCCCTGGCGGCGGTATTCGTCGTCGCCCTATTCCCCATCATCATCGACGGGCTATGGCGCGTAATAAAAGCCCTGCGGCACCAGAACCCAGGCCCGCCGGCGGACTTTTCCACATTCCTGCCGTATACCGCGATCGCCCTGCAACTGGTCCTGCTATGGGGCGCCATTCGTGGCGCGGACGCGGTGTCGCCCCAAAACCGAGCCGCCGGCCTGGCCGACCGTCCGGTCAGCCGGCGCGGTCTCGTCGGCCTGTTCGCCGTCCTGCTCCTCATATGGGAAGCCACCGCCATCGGCACCCTGGCCTGGATCGTCATGCATGGCGGTCACATCCCCAAGCTTCCCCAGCAACTCGCCATCATGCCGCGCGGCCTCGCCCTGGCGCTTCTCCACATCGTCTTCCTGGCCGTGCTCGCCCCCGTCTGCGAGGAACTGTTCTTCCGAGGCTGGCTCTGGACCGCCCTGCGGACAACCTGGTCCCCCACGCGCACCGCGACCTGGACCACCGGCATGTGGCTGGCCATGCATCTGATGGACGGCACCGGACGCGCGCTTCTCCTGCTGCCGACGGGCATTCTCCTCGCGCTCGCCCGCCACTACGGCAAGAGTGTCCGAGCCTCATTGGCGTTGCACCTGATGAACAACGGCCTGGTCGTCGTGATCCAGCTAGCCGTGGTGCTGCTGGCCGGTCATTCCGCCCCCGCATGAGGCCGCGGACGAAACCATGTTGCAACTGTTTCCCGCTTAGAACATGGCGCAGATGGACCAATCCATCGACGGCACAGTCGAGCAAGAACCGCAATGGAACACGGAACCGCGGCCAACTACGCCGCCATCCCCGCGGCACCGGAGGCATTCCGGGTCAGGGTAAAGCGCCGGCCGCTGCTGATGTGGGGCGCCATGTGCGTCTGCGCCGGCCTCGCCATGCACCTGGTCGGCGTGCTGATGGTATTTCCCCGCTATCTGCTCGGTCTGAACCAGATGCTCATGCCGCTGAACGAATGGATCGTCTGGTACAGCGGCATCCCGATCATGACCGGTTTCGCCCTGGCACTGACCGACCTCTTCGTGCTGTTCCCCGGCAAGCGCCGCGCCGCCGACGTCCGCTGTGACCCGATACTGGACCGCACCGTCACCGTCGCCCTGACCGCCTACAACGACGAACAGAGCATCGGCGAAGCGGTGCGCGATTTCCTCGACCACCCCGCCGTCCGCGACGTCATCGTCGTCAGCAACAACAGCACCGACGCCACCTTCCAGCGCGCCCAGGAAGCCGGCGCCATCACCTTCAACGAAACCGCACCCGGCTATGGACATTGCGTCCATCGCTGCCTCACGGAGGCCGTCAAACAGGCCCAATCCGACCTCATCGTCCTGTGCGAGGGCGACCGCACGTTCAGAGCCTATGACCTGGACAAATTCCTCGCCTATGCGCCGCACGCCGACATCGTCAACGGCACCCGCACCGTCGAACCGTTGCGGCAGTACACCACCCAACTCAGCACCTTCATGTATTACGGCAACATCTTCGTCGGCAAACTGCTGGAGGCGAAACATCTAGGCCGCTGCACCATCACCGATGTCGGCACCACCTACAAATTGTGCCGCCGCGATGCGCTGCGCCGCCTGCTGCCGGTCCTCGACCCCACCGTCAATCTGGAGTTCAATGCCCACTTCCTGGATACCGCCCTCGCCAGGGGCCACGCGATCGTCGAATGCCCGATCACGTTCCACCCGCGGGTCGGTCTCAGCAAGGGCGGCAACACCAACAATGGACGTGCCATGCGGGTCGGTCTGCGGATGATGATGGGCATCGTGTTCGGCTGGCGCCCGCTCAGCACCCACGCATGAGCTACCACGAATCGCGCCTGCCCCCCGATGCCAAACGGGACGTGGTCTGGCAGGCGCTGTGGCGTTTTTACTTCAACCGCATCGTTCCGGCCGACGGCTGCGTGCTCGACCTCGGCGCCGGCTACGGCAGCTTCATCAACCAGGTGCAGGCCAGGCGGCGCATCGCCCTGGATAGCTGGCCGGATTTCCCGCGCCACCTCGCCCCGGGTATCGAGGCCGTCGTCGGTCCTGTCACGGAACTGGATTTCCTGGCCGGCGGATCGGTCGATTTCGCCTTCGCCAGCAACCTGTTCGAGCATATCCCGCAAGACGCCTTCGCCCGCGTCCTCGACGGCCTGCGCCGCAAACTGTCCCCGCGTGGATCGCTCAACATCCTGCAACCCAACTACCGCTACGCCTCGCGTGAGTATTTCGACGATTACACCCACGTCGCGATCTACTCGCATATCAGCCTGGCCGATTTCCTCGCCGCCAACGGCTACCAGGTCACCCTTGTCGTGCCACGTTTCCTACCCCTGACCGTCAAGTCCAGGATGCCTGTGTCGCCATGGCTGATCGCCGCCTACCTCGCGTCCCCGATCAAGCCCCTCGGCAAGCAGATGTTCCTCCGGGCCACCCCGCGCCAGTAGAGCCTCGATGACGCCCGTCGCCGCCAAACCCCCACCACCCTCCGTCAGCACGCCGGCTCGGTTGGCGTTGGCGATCGTCGGCACACTGGTCGCGGCGGCGCTGCTCTGGCACTTCCTGCTGTATCTGCGCCATGCCGTGGGTGCCATCCGCTACCCGTTCGAACTGGACTACGGCGAGGGCATCGTCTGGCAGCAGGCCCTGCTGATCCCCGGGCCGCACATGTACGGCGACATCACCCACTACCCGTTCATCGTGTTCCACTACCCGCCATTCTACCACCTCGTGGTGCGGGCCCTAGCCGCCACCGGCCTCGACATGCTGGTCGCCGGCCGCACCGTTTCCTTCGTCTCGGCGCTGGCCATCGGCGCGATCGTAACGAGCCTGGCATTCCGGACGGCCCCGCGATCCGTCGGTCGAACCGCGCGCATCGTCGGATCGGCAATCGGCGGGCTAACGGCATTTTGTTACGACCCCGTTGTCACCTGGTCTCCGCTGATGCGAGTCGACATGCTGGCGGTCGCCCTGGATTTCCTGGCGGTGCTCAGCGCCGTGACCTCATCCCGCCACCCCTGGCGCCTCTATGCCGGTTTCGCATTGTTCCTGCTGGCGATGTTCACCAAGCAGACATCGATCGCCGCCCCGCTGGCGACATTTCCCGTCATGCTGCTGATCGACCGTCGCCGCACGCTGACGGCATCGGCCGCCGTACTGGTCATCGGCCTGGTCCTGCTGCTGCTGCTGGAACGCCGCACCGGCGGCGGATTCCTGCGCCACATCCTGCTCTACAACCTGAACCGCTACCGGTTCGACCTGCTGGTCGACGGCATCACCCATCAATGGCACCAGGCGATCTTCCTGCTGTTCACCCTCGGCGGGATCGTCAGCCTGTGGCGCCGCCTGGCCGCCGAACGCCTTTGGCCCAACCGCCACGCCCTCATCCGCGACGCCGCCGAAAGCACCGACACGCGCTGCCTGCTCGTCTTCACCCTCTATTCGATCATCACCACCCTCTTGCTCGTCATGATGGGCAAGTCCGGCGCCTCGGAGAATTACCTGATCGAAGGCATGTGCGTCTGGAGCGTGATCATCGGCGCCTTCGCTGCCTCGACCACCGACCGAGCCGTCACCGGCGCCCGGAAGGCCGTCGCGCCCCTATCCATCGTCCTCGGATGGCTACTGGTCGGCCAGATGCTCGCCATGCCCACGGCGAACGGCCAATACTGGTTCACCACGCCCGCCTCCCTCCGCGCCCTGGAAGCGTTACGGTCCCGCATCGCCGACCTGCCCGGACCGGTCCTGTCCGACGACATGGTCCTGCTGTTGCGCGCCGGCAAGACCGTTCCCTGGGAACCGGCCATCTTCGCCGAGTTGGCCAGCCAGGGCCGTTGGAACCAGAGCCTGATCATCGACCGGATCGAGTCGCACGCCTTCGCCATGATCGTGACCCAGGGCCAGCCCGGAACCGACGAGTATGACCCGCGTCACACGCCGCAGGTCACCCGAGCCATCGCAGCGTCGTACCCACGCACCGAACAGGTCGCCGGCCGCACGCTGCATCTACCACCAGACTGACTACCCGCCCGCCCGCAGCACCCGCCACAGCCGTTCCTGGGTGAACGGCATCGCCGGCAGATCCCGCCCGCCCAGCGCATCGGCGATCGCACTGGTTACAGCGCACAGCGCCCCGGTCGTGCCGGCCTCGCCGATCCCCTTCACCCCCAGCGGATTGAACGGCGACGGCGTATTGCATTCCATCACCCGGTAATCCGGAAAATCATTCGCCCGAGGCAACATATAGTCCATCAGACTCGCTGCGTAAGGCTGGCCCGACTCCGCATCCAGCACCGACTCCTCCCCCAGCACCTCGCCGACGCCCTGGGCGATCCCCCCCTGGATCTGCGCCTCCGCCGCCTGGTGATCGATCGTCACCCCCGCATCATCCACCGCCAGATACCGCGTCAGCACCGCCGCCCCCGTCGCCTCGTCCACCGCGACCTCAGCCACATGACACCCCGAGGCAAACGCATTGCTCGGTGCCACCCGCCCGGTCTCCGACAACGGCTCCGCCAGCAGGTCCACCAGCCGGCACACCACGCTGCCATCCGACCGGCACACCGCTTCATCCGCCAGATGCAGGTCCTCCGGCGCACAGTTCGCCCGCAGCGCCGCCAGTGCGCGCAACCGCAACGACAGCGCATCCGCCGCCGCCGCCACCGCATTCCCCGCCGCGATCGTGCTGCGCGACGCGTACGATCCCGCCCCCGACAATCCCGTCCGCGGATCGGAGGCCACGAACGACACCGCAACCTCCGGCACCCCCAGCCGAGGCCCGGCCACCAGCGCAAACGTCCGGGCATGCGACTGCCCGGTACTGGCCGTCACCGTCTCGATCCGCAGCGCGGGCCGTCCGTCCACCGCCGACAGCGTCAACGCCGCCTCATCCGGCGCCCCGCCACCACCCGAGACCTCGATAAACAACGCCATGCCGCGCCCCAGCCGCACCCCCGGTGCTCGGCGCGCCGCAAACCCGTCCCAATCCGACGCCTGCCTTGCCGTTCGCATCAGCCAGCCAAAATCCCCACTATCGTAACGAGCCCCGCTCGGTAGCGTCCAGGGAAACGCCTCGACCGGAACAATATTCCGTTCACGCAACACAAACGGATCGATCCCCAACCGGCGCGACGCGATATCCACCAGACGTTCCACCAGCAACGCCATCTCCGGCCGGCCAGCCCCGCGATACGGCCCCGTCGGCACCGCATGCGTGTGCATTACCCGGAACACCGCATGCGCCGCCGGAATCGCATAACATCCAGTCAATGACTGCAACGGATTGTTGATGTTGGCGAACACCGCCACGGGTGAGATATACGCGCCCAGGTCGGCATCATACGTCATCGACAGCGCCGTGAAACGACCCGCCGCATCCATCGCCAGCCGACCGCGTACCCGCACGCCGCGCCCTTGGATATCGGTAAGAAACGACTCACTCCTTGAGCCCTGCCACACCACCGCCCGTCCGGTCAGCCTGGCGGCCAGCATCACGGCGGCATATTCCGGGTACGCGATGTTCCGCGGCCCGAACCCGCCGCCCACATCGCCCGACAACACCAGGAAACGATCCGCTGGCAAACCAAACACCGCGGCGAAATCCCGCCGCATCTCATTCACCCCCTGATGCGGCGCCCGTACCGTATAGACACCGGTCGCCGCGTCCCAAACCGCCGCCGCCGCCCTAGGCTCCATCGTCACCGGCGCAAGCCGAGGCAACTCGATCGCCGTTTCAACAACCACAGCCGCCGCCGCCATCGCCGCTTCCACCGCGACCGCGTCGCCAGCCTCATGCCGCAATGCGACATTGCCGGGCGCGCCCGGATGCACCAGCGGCGCACCGTCATCCAGCCCCACCGCCGCCGGCAACGCCTCGTACTCCACCGCGACCACTTCGGCCGCATCCAGCGCCTCGGCCTGGGTTTCGGCGACGACACACGCCACTGCCTCACCGGGGTGGCGCACCACGTCACCGGCCAGCACGGGACGAAACGGAACCGCCAGTCCTTTGCCGATCCGGTCCATCACCGGGAAATTCCCCAGCCCGGCACAGTCCGCTGCCGTCAGCACCCGCACGACGCCCGGCATCGCCGCGGCGTCAGTAATATCCACTGAAACGACACGAGCATGCGCATGCGGGCTGCGCACGAAGACCGCGAACGCCGCCGACCCAAACGGCGCACCGGTGAACCGCACATCCGCCGTATACTGCCCCAACCCGCACAGCTTTCTCCGCCGCTCGGCTTCCACCTGCGGGACGCCCGCCATATCCTTATTCATATACGCAGCCCTTATTGCCTGATCGCCGGACCCACAATGCCCGAACGCCGCCAAACCCGGCAGCGTTCAATCCGGCGATTCTTCCGTCCAGCGCATTGCTATCCGGATGCGCACATGGGCGCGCGCCGCATGTTCGTAAGATAGCCGGGCGGCGAGGTCGGAGTCATGCCCCTGGATGGCGTCGATCATCGCCTCATGGTCCTGAAACACGCCGCGGACCCGCTGAAAGTCGAAGGTTTGCAGACTGATTCGCATCAACCTCTGGAACTGCTCATCCAGTTCGATGGCGATTGCGGCCATCCTTGCGTTTCCCGACAGGCCGATGATCGCACGATGGAATGCCTTGTTGGCGTCCAGGAACTCCAATTCCGTACGTTCCGCGTCCGTGATGCCGCGAAAACCGTCCAGCATCTCCAACGCCGTGTCGTCAGCATTGGCAGCGGCGGCGGCGCACGCCGGTTCGATCAACAAACGGAGTCCAAAGATATCCTCGGCGTCGGAAGGTGAGATCGGATTGACCCGGTAGCCTTGCCGGGGCAGCACCGTCACCAGTTTGTCCTGCTCCAGCCGCAGCAGTGAATCGCGAATCGGCGATCGGCTGACACGGTAACGTTCCGCCAGTATCTGTTCCCGCAGTTCTTGGCCCGGTTGCAGCTCACAGGTCAGGATGGCGTCCCGGAGCCACTGGTAAACACGATCGCGCAGCAGCATCGTTTGGCCCTCCCGTGTCCAGGTTAACCACGAATACTATTTGGCCATGCATTCATTATGGCACAATTTGTTGGTTAAAGATACGCAATATGAAGTGAAACCACGACGAAAGCGTCGCCGGCGTCCACGACGACCGAAACCCGGCTTTCCGTCGACTAGCCGCGGTGCCGCCAGCCGGCCCGCTATGCCGCCCAAAATTACCCAGTTACTCCGTGAAAACAAGGGTGTGCAGCCCGCATTACCCCGACGCCGGATCGACTTCGATGGCCGCCTGCATCGAGGCGGCGATCCAGACCTTCTCCCAAAGCCGTAACTGCTACGGCGATCTTGTGGCGCTTCACCCGATGATTCGCCTTCCGCCGCGGCAAACCGTCCGATTCCCGCCGATGCCGGTGCCGCTTGCGCCGGACCCGCCCAGGTGCTGTGCGAACGGGTCCAGGCAACACCGCTTGCCAAGGTGCACGCGGTTGCCGACGGATGTTCGTCGCCACGGCGATCGTTTCGACGCCTACGGTCTTTGCATCAACGCGTTGCTTGGCAGCGTCTTGTCGATGACCTTGTGCGCCTGTTCCGCGCCGGTCACCGGCAAGCCTTTCGGATCCAGCAGGCCGATCTGCACCAGCACTGACGCCTGATCCCAATAGATGTGCTCATGCACCAGCTTGTCGCCCTGGAACTGCACGATCGCGATCATCGGAATTTCCACCGCGCGCCCGGTCGGGGCAACCCCCGGCAGCATCCAGTCGATCTCTGTCGTGTGGGTGAAGCGCACCACGAATTCATCGACGATGCGATCGGCGCCGACCGTCCGGCTGACCGGGACCATGGCGAAGTCCGGCGGATTCGCACCGATGAAATGATTCGCATAAAACCGCTTCAGCGCGTCATGCCCCACGCCACCGGTCATCGTCGGAATATGGTTCACATAGGGTTCGGCGACCATCGTTGCCATCGTCGCATCGACATCCCGTGTCTCGAACTCGTAGCGGCAATGCGCCTCCCACAAGGTCACCAGATCATGATCCGCCATTCGCTCTGCCCTCCCGCGCCGACCCTAGTCGGCCGAGCCCTGCTCCGCCAGTCCCGGGGTGCTCCCGTCCCGGCGTACTCTCGACATTTTGGAAAAACCGGTGGCATGGTTCCCCCAACCAGACCCGCGCTGATCGCCAAACGCCGCGGAACCCAAGGAGGCGCCCCAATGTCTGAACCCGCAGCATCCAGCCCCGTCGCCAACATCCAGTTCCTGGCCGGCGTGAAGATCGTCGATCTCACCCAGTTCGAGGCCGGACCATCCTGCACCGAGGCACTCGCGTGGCTCGGCGCCGACGTGGTGAAGATCGAGAACCCGAAAATGGGCGATCCCGGCCGCCGCCTGCGCCCCGGCCAACCCGACAACGATCCGTATTACTTCCACGTCTTCAACGCCAACAAGCGCTCGATGACGGTGAACCTGAAATCGCCGAAGGGCTTGGCGCTGGTGAAGGACATGATCCGCCAGGCCGATGTCTGCATCGAGAACTTCGCTCCCGGCGCGATCGAGCGCCTCGGTCTGGGCTACGAGGTCGTCCGCGAACTGAACCCCGGCATCATCTACGCCCAGGTCAAAGGCTTCGGTGAGGGCAGCCCGTACCAGAACAACCTGGCGTTCGACATGATCGCCCAGGCCTGCGGCGGCACCTTCAGCGTCACCGGCGAACCCGACGGCCCGCCGATCCGGCCCGGCATCTCGCTGGGCGATACCGGCACCGGAATGACCATGGCGATCACCATCCTGGGCGCGCTGTACAAGCGAAAGGAAACAGGGCAGGGGTGCCGCCTGCAGGTCGCCATGCAGGATGCCATCATGCACTACATGCGTATCAACTTCGCCACCCAGGGCCGCACCGGCAAAGTCGTCGGGCGCGGTGGCAGCAAGGTGCCCGGCATCAGCAACGCGCCGATGGGCCTGTATCCCTGCGCCGGCGGCGGTCCGAACGATTACGTCTACATCATGACCAGCCGAGCGAATCCCGACCACTGGGATCGGCTGCTGAAGGTGGTGGGACGCGAGGACCTGATCGGCGATCCCCGCTACCTGGCGCCGATGGACCGGGTGAACCGCCAACAAGAAGTGGATGAGATCATCGCCGCCTGGACCCGCACGCGATCCAAGCACGACGCGATGAATGTTGTCGGGCAAGCGGGCATCCCGGCCGGCGCCGTGCTCGATACGATGGAACTGCAGAACGACAAAACGTTTGAGGACCGCGGCATCATGCAGGTGATGCGCCACCCGGTGCACCACGACTTCAAGATGCCTGGCTGGCCCGTGCGGGTGAACGGCAAGCCGCCGGCGATCCGCTCATCCCCCGTCCTCGGCGAACACACCGGCGCCGTGCTCACCGAATGGCTCGGCCTGAACAGCCACGCGATCGAGATGCTGCGGGCGGAGGGAGCCGTCTGACGACCCGACGGCCTTGTTGCCCCGCGATGCGGTAAAGCGGGGTGAGTAGGAGGACCGGATGGCGATACGCCTGACCCGCGAGGAATTCCACCGCTGGGCCGAGTGGCAGACCCAGCGATATGAGCGTGTCGCCGGTCAACCCGTGGCGATGTCGCCTGAGCGAATCCAGCACGTGCGGATCAAGAACCGCGGCGCAGCAGGTCAGCCTGGTGCTCCGACCCGGAGAGGATGTCTCGTTCGTAAAGCCCGTCCGGCACAACCCGCACCTCACCCCAAAACTCCGTGCAAAGCCACAAACCCCGCGCCCCTTGCCCGACCCGCCTGATGATGCTCCCCTACCCATCACAACGGAAACCGCCAAGGAACCGCCCATGCCCACCTTCCGCGCCGAGACCCGCGCCTGGCTGGAGGAAAACTGCCCCCAAGCCATGCGCACCTTCATGCCGGAGAATGAGCAGGTGGCCGGCGGCAAGCGCGCCCAATATGTCCGTCCCGAACAGAAACAATGGCTCGACCGCATGGCCGCCAAAGGCTGGACCGCCCCCACCTGGCCCAAACAATACGGCGGCGGCGGCCTGTCCAGCGAAGAATCCCTGATCCTGGAAGAAGAAATGCAGGATCTGGGCTGCCGCCTCCCCCTTCGCGGCATGGGCCTCTCCATGCTCGGTCCCGTCCTGCTGGAATATGGCACGGAAGAACAGCGCCAAACCCACATCCCGCCGATCATAAAAGGCGAAATCCGCTGGTGCCAGGGCTACTCCGAACCGGAAGCCGGCTCCGACCTGGCCAGCCTGCGCACCCGTGCCGTCCTGCAAGGCGAGCATTTCCTGGTCAACGGCCACAAGATCTGGACCTCCAACGCCCACCATTCCGACTGGATCTTTTGCCTCGTCCGCACCGATCCCACCGCCAAAAAGCATGAAGGCATCAGCTTCCTGCTGATCGACATGGCCGACCCCGGGGTGCGCCCGAACCCCATCCGCCTGATCAGCGGCGCCTCCGTCTTCTGCGAAACGTTCATAGAAAATGTCCGCGTCCCCGCCGGCAACCTCGTCGGTCCGCTCAACAAAGGCTGGACCATCGCCAAACGCCTTCTGGAGCACGAACGCAAAGGCATCGGTGGCATCGCCGCCCGCAACGCCGCCAAATTCGAGATCTCCGTCGAAGTCGCCGCCAAACATTACGCCGGCGAACACGAAGGAAAAATCGCCGACCCCATCCTGCGCGATCACGTCGCCGCCTACAGCATGGACGCCCACGCGTTCCAGCTCACCCGCCGCCGAGCCGCCGAGGAAGCCGAATCCGGCGCCCCGCCCGGCCCGCTATCGGCGATGTTCAAACTGCAAGGCACCGAACTCAACAAACGCCGCTACGAACTGCTCCTGGAATCCGAAGGCTTCCAAGGCCTCGGCTGGGAAGGCGAAGGTTTCACCAAAGACGAACTTCGTTTCACCCGAGAATGGTTGCGCTCGAAAGCGAACAGCATCGAGGGCGGCACCTCCGAAGTCCAGTTGAACATCATCGCCAAACGCGTCCTCGGCCTGCCGGATTAAACAACATGCCACTGATCCTCTCCGATGAAGCCCGTATGGTGCGCGAATCCGCGCTCGACTTCTTCCGCGAACGCAGCCCCATCACGGGTCTCCGCAAATTACGCGACGACAACGACCCCGACGGTTTCTCCCGCGACCTTTGGCGTCAGATGGCGGACCTCGGCTGGACCGGCTTCCTGGTCCCCGAGGACGACGGCGGCTCCGCCTTCGGCATGACCGGCCTCGCCCAGGTGATGGAGGCAGCCGGCCGCACCCTGGCCGCCACCCCATTGCTCTCCACCGCCCTCCTGGGCGCCACCCTGCTATCCCTGGGCGGTACCGACGACCAGAAAGCCGAGTACCTTCCCCGACTCCTGGCCGGCGAGCACATCTTCGCCCTGGCCCTGGAGGAAGGCGCCCGCCACGCCCCCAACCAAATCGCCGTCAAGGCAACCCGGGACGGCACCGGCTACCGCCTGACCGGCCAGAAGACCTTCGTGCTGGACGGCCACATCGCCGACACCCTGATCGTCGCCGCCCGGACCGAATCCGGCATCACCCTGTTCCTCGTCCCCGGCGAAGCCGCCACCCGCACCCGCCTGACCATGGTGGACAGCCGCAACGCCGCCCTGATCCGCCTGGACAACGTCGCCGTCGGCCCCGACGCCGTCCTCGGCCGCCCCGACCTCCTCGACATCGCCCTGGACCGCGCCCGCGCCGCCCTCGCCGCCGAGATGCTCGGCAGCGCCAACGAAGCCTTCGACCGCACCATCCAATACCTGAAGGACCGCAAACAATTCGGCGTCGCCATCGGCAGCTTCCAGTCCCTGAAGCACCGCGCCGCGCAGATGTTCTGTGAAGTGGAAATCACCCGCTCCGCCGTCCTCGCCGCCGTCGACGCGCTCGATCAGAACGCCAACGACGCCGCCGCCCTGGTCAGCCTGGCAAAAGCCAAGTCCAACGAAACCCTATACCTTTGCAGTAACGAAGGCGTCCAGATGCACGGCGGCATCGGCATGACCGATGAACACGAAATAGGCTTCTTCATGAAACGTTCTCGAGTCGCCCAGGCCAGCTTCGGTGACACCAGATTCTGCCGAGACCGCTACGCCCAACTCATGGGATATTGACGCGCTTCGCCCTACTCCTCGCTCAACACGCAGTGCCCGATCAACACACCAATCGGAAACGACGTCAATATCCACGCCATCAGAATGGTCAGCACTTCGCTCGGTAGTAACCGCAGCATAACGATACTTGCAAGAAAAAATAACGGTATCCAAACCATTGCGACCTGCCGAAGTGATCCATTCTCCGTCCCCATAGGTGGCATTCTCCCCCGAATAGACCAGCGGCTCGCTTCCCCAAACCAGCCAAAAGGGATGGATGCACGATACATGCCATTATACTAAATCACGTCGGATCAAATAGTTGAAACCTCCGTCGCAATGACCTTGTAAGAGATTCGTAAATATTTCTGACACCAGGACCACCAAACCCCCAGTTCAGTCGATGCCCATTGCGATGTCATGGAACAACCGCGCCGGCAGCCCACCGCCCATGACCCCCTTCATCGGCCGGTCGTCATCGTTGCCCATCCAGACACCGATCAGCAGGCCGTTCACCGACCCCACGAACCAGGCGTCGCGAAAGTCCTGAGTCGTGCCGGTCTTCCCCGCGACAACCCGGCCCGGCACCGCCGCCGCCCGCCCGGTCCCCCGGCTGACCACCGCACCCAGCATCCGCGCCATCTTCGCCGCATCCCCAGCGCTGATCACCCGCTCCGGCACATGCGCCATCCGCTCCAGTCCGAATGGCACGACCCGGTCGCCGCCGTTGAAAAACGGCGCATACGCCGCGGTCAGCTCCAGCAGCCCGACCTCCCCGGTGCCCAGCGCCAGCGACGCCTCCGCTGGCAACCTATCCGCGATCCCCAACCGCGCCGCCGTCGCCGCGACCGCCTTCGCCCCGCCCGACCGCAGCAGCAGCCGCACCGAGGCGGTGTTGATCGACTGCGCCAGCGCCTCCTCCAGCGTGATCTCCCCCAAATACCGCCGCTCGAAATCCTGTGGGCTCCAGCGACCGATCCGGATCGGCGCATCCAGCACGGTATCGTCCGGCGTCATCCCGGCTTCCAGCGCCGTCAGCCACACGAACGGCTTGAACGCCGACCCGGGCTGCCGCCGAGCCAGCACCGCTCGGTTATACGGGCTGGCGCGATAGTTCCGCCCGCCCACCATCGCCCGCACCGCGCCCGTCGCCGCATCCAGCACGATCACCGCGCCCTCGCCAACATGGTCCGCCGCACCGGGACCGTTCAGCAACGCCGCCAGCCGGCTTTCCGCCACCGCCTGGTCACGGTTGTCCAGCGTCGTCCGCACCACCGCATCGACACCAGGTGCCAGCGCTGTCTGGGACTGTTCGGCCACCCAGTCGGCAAACCAGCCGAACCCCACGGGCCGAGGCGCGAACGTGATCTGACCCGCGGCGGTCGCGGCCTGTTCGGCAGTGATCATCCCCGATTCGACCATCGCCGCCAGCACCTCCTTTGCCCGAGCCACCGCCGCACCTGGATTGGTCCGCGGATTGAACCGCGACGGCGCCCGAGGCAGCCCCGCCAGCACCGCCGCCTGCGCCAGCGTCACCCGCCGCGCCGAAACCCCGAAATAGGTCTTCGCCGCCGCATCCATCCCCCACGTGCCGGCCCCCAGGTAGACCCGGTTCAGATAGATCTCCAGAATCTCCTGCTTGGTGAAATGCCGTTCCAGCCAAAGCGTCAGCAGCAGTTCCTGCACTTTCCGCTTGGTCGTCCTCGCGTTGGTCAGGAACAGCGTCTTCGCCACCTGCTGCGTCAGCGTCGACCCGCCCTGCACCACCCGTCCGGCGGTCAGATCGACCCAGGCCGCACGCAACAACCCCTCCGGATCGATCCCGGGATGGATCCAGAACCGCCGGTCCTCCACCGCGACGATCGCTTTCGGCAGATACGGCGAGAATTCCTTCAGTTGCAGCGGCTCACCCACCAGGTCGCCATACGTCGCGATGACATGGCCCGACCGGTCCTCCAGCGTCAGGCTGGGCCGCCGCACCGCATCCAGCGCCGATTCGGGCCGAGGCAAATCGCGCGCATACCACAGCACCGTCACCGCCAGTGCCAGCGTCCCCCAGACCGCAACGATAAACCCCCACCGCAACAACCAGAACAACGCACGCCGCTTCCGCGACCGCGCCGGTGGAGGCGGCGGCACGACCGATCTGGTCCGGCTGGCCATTCCTGCAGGCGGACGGAACCGGGGAACAACGGGGGCAGGGCGCGGCATCACCGCACCGTCTAACAGAGTCATCCGCGCCGGCGGAAACCTTCTTGCCCCGCGCCGCATCGTTGCCCACAGTCGTGGCGATTATGAGTCTATGGCTTGTCGCGCGTGATTCACGCCCTCCGGCGATCACGCTCAAGGAGAGTGCGATGAAGGGTCTGTTTCTTGATGCCGTGGACGATCTGGCCTCGGTCTTCCATCGCGTCGCCCGCCCCACCGATCCTCCGATGGAGGTGCTCGAGCGCGGCGACATCAGCCCAGGCGAACTGCCCGCACTCACCGCCGGCTACGACTTCATCTTCGACGATCATTCCCAGTTGCCGACCGAGGCGATGCGCGCCTGCACCAGCCTGAAGCACATCATCTTCCTCGGCACCGGCGCCCGCAGCTACATGAACCCCGAGGAACTCGCCGCCATCGGCAAGACCGTCCACATCATCAAGGGCTATGGCGACACTGCCGTCGCCGAACACAGCATCGCCCTGATGTGGGCCGCCGCCCGCGGCCTCGCCCGCATGGACAACGGCATGCGCGCCGGCAACTGGCTCCGCACCGAGGGCATGGAACTCACCAACAAAACCCTGGGTCTGCTCGGTTTTGGCGGCATCGCGTCCGAGGTCGCCCGCATCGCCGCCGGCTCCGGCATGCGGGTCCTCGCCTGGAACCGCACCCCCAAATCCGCCCCGAACGTGACCTTCGTCGACCTCGACACCCTGCTGGCCGAAAGCCAGGTCCTATCCATCCACCTGCTGCTGAACGACGAAACCCGAGGCTTCCTCAACGCCGCCCGCCTGGCCCAGCTTCGCCAAGGCGCTATCCTGGTGAACACCGCCAGAGGCGCCCTGGTCGACGAACCCGCCATGATCGCCGCCCTGGAGTCCGGCCACCTGCGCCACGCGGCGCTGGACGTGTTCAACACCGAACCGTTGCCGCCCGGCCACGCCCTGACCAATCTGCCCAACGTGACCCTGTCCGCCCACAGCGCCTTCCGCACGCCGGAGGCCAGCGACAAGCTGATCCGCATGGCGCTGGATATCGCATGCGGGCTGTAGGGGTGCTGGGTCGGGCAAGGCCGCGCGATTCGAGAAGCCAGCTCTTGTATTCGTAGCAGCTCGTGAACCGCACCGCGTCGGCGACACAGGTAACGCTCGGCGCGGGTGGCCACTGGCCCTGCGCAAGCCGCAACAGCGCGTGGATTCCAGAGCGTGGGATCGAGTGCCGGCGCGACCCTGTCGACCGTGGCATTTCCGGAACAGTGCGATCGCGTGGCGCAGATACCGCGCCACCTGCGCCTCTGTTCCGTCAGTGATCTCGATCTCCCGCCGCTCAAGGTAGTCAACGAACTCTCGCGTATAGGTGCGGTACTTCCCGGCAACGACCGGATTGTTTAGATACCGGACCATTACGATCCTGAGTTCGGCGATTAATTCGTAATCGGTATTCGACATCGGCGGTTCCTCTGCTGGTCGAATGACTGCAGAGGTTTGTCGGCGGCACGAAGATTGGCCACCCTTCGCATCAAAAATTGGCCGCTATCGGCAGGGTTGGCCAGTAAGTTGGATGGCGAGTGATAGTGGTTTGGCGACTGTCCGGTCTTCGGGAACCTGCCCCAAGTATCGGACAACCTCTTAGGCTGATCTTGTCCGCAGCCGGCCCTCATAATCACGCTTGCCAAGCGGCACGCCCCGTGAGCGCAGGATGCCATAGGCGGTGACGGCGTGGAAATGGAAGTTTGGTAGTGAGAACGACAGGATGAAGGTCTCCGACGTGAAAGCGAGCCTTCGCGGGCCAATCTGAAGGTCCAGGTCCTTGCCCGCCCACCCGTTGACCTCGTCGGGAGTGAACGCATCCAGCGCCGCTTCCGCCTTGCCCATCATGACCTGCAAGTCGGCGAAGGGAACTGGCCCGATTAGAGCGGGCGGGGTGAACACACCGGTCTTCAGAGCCTCCACCCCCCACACGGAATGGTGCCACGCCGCTTCGATCTGAAAATGGAAGGGTGCCATGTCGTCAAAGAGGCGCGTGTTCACGAAGCTATCGGGATCAACACCGGTCTCCGCGAAATGCGTGGCCGCACGGCCGAGGAAGCCTACGACGGACCGTACGGTCTGCAGGAAGGTCGGCACGCTGAGGTCATAAAGTGATGTCGACATCGGCTTTCCCTTGCCTTGAGCAGCTTGCATTTCCGCATCTCAGCATGCGATCGAACGGCTGCGACAACAAGGATCGGGTTGGTAACCGATCGACCGCTTTTGGCCTCCGCCTGGGCGGGCCCGAACGCCGGCAAGTGCCATGGGGCGATGGGTATGGTCTGCCGACGACACCTGGCCGGCCCAGGATTACTTTCTCTCATTGATTGAGCGTCCGCGGACCGCTGACGAACCCGTTGCCCCGGACGTAGAACCGCAACGGACTGTCGGCCGCGCGCGTAATGCCGATCCGTTTGCTCTGCCCGACATCCTCGGACGCCTGGCTGCCCGCTCCGATCCACAGCGGCCCCGCCTGACAAAGATCGATCCCATCCAGCCGGCGATCGATCCCCAGCGCCATCGCCAGCCGACCCGGCCCACGAGCCAAATCCCGCACCCGCTCGGTGCCCCGATTGCGCGCCATGATCGCGATGCCGTCGGTCGGCTCGATCGCCCTGATCAGCACACCCGCACCCACGCCCGGCGTCTCGCTGGACACGTTCAGCATGAACGAAATGCCATACGCGAGATAGACGTAGGCGTGCCCCCGCTCCAGAAAAAGCGCCCGATTGCGAGGCGTCAGCCCGCGATAGGCGTGGCCGGCAGCGTCACCGATGTCATACGCCTCGGTCTCGACAATGCGCCCGCCCACCAGGCCTTCGTCCAGCACCCGCACCAGCATCTTGCCGATCAGAAAGCGAGCCAGCAGCACCGTATCGACCGGCAACTCCGCCCGGTCCAGCACGCGTGCGACCGTCGCCGATGTCATCCCATCCGCTCAACCAGATGCGCGCGGGATGGTCCTGGTGCGAACGGATCGCCAAAGTATTGGGTTTCATGCGCCACCTTGCCATCCAGGAATTCCATGATGCTGACGGTGTAAGATGGCTTTCCGTCATACGTGATGATGAATTCCGAGACCCAAAGATCGCCAGTGCCCACGATACGGCGCACCGTGAACCGCTTGGCGTTCGGCTGAGCGGTCCGGGAAGCCTGGATATTCTGCCGCCCCCTGATGTGCTCGCCCGATTGCGGGTATTCGAGCAGTGCGTCCTCTCGGTAGATGTCGTGCTCAGTCTCGAAGTCATTCGTGTCCGAGGCAGCCCAGTGGCGATTGAGTGCCTGTCGAATCTTGTCATCGTCCATCCCTGCTACTCCCGTTCCCGGTCACCGCGGTCTGGCCGGACACCCCTGGCCTCCCCGGACAAGCCCCGGTAAAAGACCAGAATATGCCCGCCTGGCGGAATGGTAGACGCAGCGGACTTAAAATCCGCAGTTGGAAACGACGTGCCGGTTCAAGTCCGGCGGTGGGCATTCACCCCTTCACCCGGCCACGCAACGCCGTCGCCCGGCGCACCACCGATCGAGCCCGCTCCACCACGGGAACGTCGATCATCGCCCCCTCGAACTGCACCGCCCCCAACCCCGCCGCGTAGGCGTCGTCATACGCCGCAATCATCCGCTCCGCCCGCTCCACCTCCGCCTCATCCGGCGAGAACTCATCGTTCAGCACCGAAACCTGCAACGGATGCACCGCGCTGGCGCACATGAACCCCAACCGCCGAGACCGCCGCACGATGGCGCGAAACGCCTCCTGGTCCCGGAAATCGGCGATCGACCCAATGAACCCCATCGGCAGGATCCCGGCAGCCCGAGCGGCAAAAATCGTATGCTGCTTGGGATAGAACAGCCCCTCCGGCTCCGATTGCATACCGACATCGGCGGCAAAATCCTCCGATCCCAAACTCAGCCCCACGACCCGAGGAT
>DATAZJ010000469.1:0-5958 GCA_036272115.1 Rhodopila sp.
GACGATTCCGCGGGTCTCCGGCACCAGCGGCAGCGTAACGACGATGTTGTCCAGCTCGCCCCAGAACCTCGTGAGATCGCCCAGGCCAAACGACCGATCGACATGATCGGAAACCACCGGACCGCGGTTCGCCACATGCACTGTCACCCCAAACGCCGCCGCTCGTGCGGCCACCGCCTTGCCGATATGCCCGAACCCCAAAATACCCAGTGTCGAACCGGCCATTTCCTGATGCACCTGTCCCGGCAACGACGCCGAGTAGCGCCAGTCCCCCTGCCGCAGCCGCCGGTCCGCGTCCGCCAGCGGAACATAACGCCGCAACAACGCCGCCATCACGTATTCAGCGATCGCATGTTCGTGGCCGAAACAATTGCACACCGTTACCCCTGCCGGCAGCGCATCCAGGTCGACCGAGTCATAACCCGCCCCCGGAACATGGAACAGCCGCAAGCCCCGAGGCCGAGGCAGTGCCGCATCGAATCGCGTACCGATAATCACATCCGCACTGGCGAACATGTCCCGGTCAGCCGCACCGGCCAATACATCCGGCAGCACAACGACCTCCACATCCTGCCCCACCAGGGCGGCGAAACCTCCACTGAACGCCGCGGCGTTCTGGCCATGAAACACGATCCGCATGGGCGTCTCCTTCAATCGGCCGCCTGCAAGGCGAGGTTGCAGTCCAGCAGCGCCGGATCGATCTCGTGCTCGATGACCCCGAACATGCTGTCGCTGAACGCGATCAGCCGGTCCGAGGCGGCCACCGCCTCCTTCACCCGCCCGGCCACCACGGCGTCGATGATATCGAGGTGGCATTCCACCGTCCGCGTCAGGTCCTGACGCGTGCGGACCCAGCTATGGTAGATCCAGCCGATGCGGCGAAAGATCGTGTGCAGCGGCCGCAGCGTATGCTCCAGGAACGGCTCGCCCGCGGCGGCGGCCAGCACGTGATCGATCCGCCGGTCGAGCTGATTGAACGCCGCGATCGCCATCTGACCGGACTTCGCCCGCAACGTTCGGCTGATATGCAGCAACTGGTTGCGATGCGACGGACCGGCGCGGTCCGTCGCCAACCGGACCACGAACCGCTCGATATCCCGTCGCAACGGCAGCAGCACCCGTTCGCGGGCGAGGTCGATCGGCGCGATCTGCAATCCGTGGCGAGGCCGGATCAGGATCAGCGTGTCGGCGGCGAGGCGGCTGACCGCCTGATGCACCGGCGTGCGGCCACCCCCCGTCGCGGTCTGCAGGTCCTGGATCGACAGGAACAGGCCGGGCTGCAACGCGCAGGTGACGATCAGCTCCTCCAACTGGTCATAGGCCGCGTCGGCCATGTTCAGGCGGTTGTGCCGCCCGGGGTGGTCCTTCGTCGCTGCGTTCGGAGTGGTCCTGACCGCCATTGGCTTCCTTTCCCGCGCGACCATGATAGCCGGCAACGGGAAGCCACACAATTATATTGTGATATTTTACCACCCGCGTTAAACCCTCCGCGTCTGGCGCAGGGGGAACACCAATGAAGATCACCGCCATCGAGACATTGCGAACCGAGGAATTCGCCAACGTCATCTGGGTTCGCGTCCACACTGATGCTGGCATCATCGGTCTCGGCGAGACCTTCTACGGCGCCGGCGCCGTCGAATCCCACATCCACGACACCCTCGCCGTCCGTCTGCTCGGGCGCGACCCGCTGCGGATCGAGGCGATCCATCGCGACATGCTCAACCTGCCGATGGCGCAGTCGTCCACCGGGGTCGAATACCGCGCCGCCTCGGCGGTCGATATCGCGCTATGGGACCTGTTCGGCAAAGTCTGTGGCCAGCCGGTGCATCAGATGCTGGGCGGCCTCTGCCGCGACCGCCAACGAATCTACAACACCTGCGCCGGCTATCGTTACGTGCGATCCACCAACATCAAGCCGGTATCGAACTGGAACGCCGGCGATTCCGGCGGCCCTTACGAGGACCTGGACGGGTTCATGAACCGCGCCGACGCGGTCGCCGAAAGCCTGCTGGAATCCGGCATCACGGCAATGAAAATCTGGCCCTTCGACCCCCACGCCCAGGAAACCGAGGGCACCTACATCACCGCCGCCCAACTCAAAACCGCCACTCAGCCGTTCGAGAAGATCCGCAAAGCGGTCGGCGACAAGATGGAAATCATGGTGGAGTTCCACTCCCTCTGGAACCTGCCCACCGCCAAAAAGATTGCCAAGGCGCTCGAACCGTACAATCCCACCTGGTACGAAGACCCGATCCGGATGAACTCGCCCCAGGCGCTGGCGGAATACGCGCGATCCACCGACGTCTGGGTCTGTGCCAGCGAAACACTCGGATCGCGCTACCCCTACAAGGACATGCTGGACCGCGACGCTACCCATGTCGTGATGGTCGACATCTGCTGGACCGGCGGCCTGACCGAGGCCCGCAAGATCGCCAGCATGGCCGAAACCTACCACCGTCCGTTCGCCCCCCACGACTGCATCGGCCCGGTCGGGTTCGCCGCCGCCGTCCATTGCTCCTTCAGCCAGCCCAACACGTTGATCCAGGAATCCGTCAGGGCGTTCTACACCGGCTGGTACAAGGAACTGGTCACCGTCGTGCCGACGATGAAGGACGGCTACGTGCTGCCCATGGAAGGTCCCGGCCTGGGCACCGACCTGTTGCCCGCGGTGTTCGAACGATCCGACCTGACCGTCCGAAAATCGGCCCTCTGACCATGTTCGACCTGACCGGCCGGACCGCCCTGATCACCGGTTCCTCGCGCGGCCTGGGCTTTTCCATCGCCGAGGGCCTGGCCCAAGCCGGAGCGACCCTGATCCTGAACGGCTCCAACCCCGACCGCCTCCAGGCAGCCGCGGTATCGTTGCGAACGAAAGGGCACACCGTCCACGAGGCCCCGTTCGACGTCACCAACGAATCTGCCGTGCAAGCCGCGTTCGACCGCCTGGACGCCCAGGGTGTCGAAGTCGACATCCTGTTCAACAACGCCGGCATCCAGTTGCGCGGCCCACTGGTTGACCTCACCGCCGCCGATTGGCGTCACGTCATCGAAACCAACCTCACCAGCGCCTTCCTGGTGGGACGAGAAGCCGCCCGCCGCATGATCGCCCGTGGCCGTGGCGGCAAGATCATCAACACCGGGTCGCTGACCAGCGCCGTCGCGCGCGCAACGACCGGCCCCTACACCGCGGCCAAAGGCGGCATCAAGATGCTGACCCAGGCGATGACGGCGGAGTGGGCCGAACACAACATCCAGGCCAACGCGATCGGCCCCGGCTATATGCTGACCGAAATGACCCAACCGTTGGCCGACGACGCCAAATTCGACGGCTGGGTCAAAAGCCGCACCCCGTCGCGCCGGTGGGGAACACCTGCCGACCTGATCGGCACCGCCGTCTATCTGTCGTCATCCGCATCGGACTACGTCAACGGCCAGATCATCTATGTCGATGGCGGCATGCTCGCCGTGCTTTGACTTACACCGTCCGGCATTGACGCAGGCTCGTCGGTTGACCCCGTCCGTCATGCCGGCGCATGCCGGTATCCAAGCCTTTTACGAGCGGAAACAAAGGCATGGATGGCGAGCTTGCGCTCGCCATGGCGGTTGCTCGGTGCTGCCGATGGGTCAACATCAAGGGCGATTGGTATTACACCGTCCGGTAGCGATCCACCCCGCCGGCGTCGGTTTCCAGCCGCAACTCACCGCGCCCCAGCATGTGGTTGACATGCGCCAGCACCTCGCCGAACGCGAACCCGGTCTGGTGCGCGTCCAGCGGGCGGGTGAACAGCACCGGCACGATCGCCGCCACTGACAACGGCGCCTCCCGGCACGCCACCGCGATCTCGCCGCAGCGCAGCGCGTGATGGGTCAGCAATTCCTCCACCCGGTCATGCAACCCGTGGAACGGCAACCCGTGGCCCGGCAGCACCAGCACATCCGGCGCGACACTGTCGCGGATCGCCCGCAACGACGCCAGATAGATGCCCAGCGCGTCCAGATCCGGCTCCATCGGATGCACGCTGACATTGGGAGAAATACGAGCAATCACCTGGTCGGCGGCGAGGAACAACTGCTCCTCCGGCCGATACAGCATCGCCTGCTCCAGCGCATGCCCGCCACCGGTCAGCACCCGGAACGGCCGGTCCCCGACCGCCAGTGTGTCGCCGTGCTTGATGCGATGATACGACGCCGGCACCCCGGTGGTGCGTTTCAGATATTCGTGCCCGCGGCTCAGCACGATTTCCGTGGCTTCGGCGGACAGCCCGTGGCGCTGGTAGAACGGCCGGAACACCTCCTCGCCGTAATTGGCCGGCGCACATTGCAGCACCAGGCTGTGCAGATATTCCGGGCGCGGCATCGTCAGTTCCAGGTCGTAGCGCTGGCACAGCCAGCCCGCCAAGCCGACATGATCCGGATGAAAGTGCGACACGATCAGCGATTTCAGTTTCTGCCCCTTCAGCGGCCCCGCCAGCGCCGCCTGCCATGCCTCCTTGCACGCGTCATTGCCCAACCCGCTATCCAGCGCCGTCCAACCGCCATCATTTTCAATCAGATAGATGTTCACATGATCCAGCCGGTACGGCAGCGGCAGGCGCAGCCAGCGTATGCCGGGGGCAATGTCGGTAACCGAACCGGGGGCCGGCGGAACCGCTAGGGGAAACGTCAGTTTGGACGGAGGATGGGTCTGCATCGGATGTAGCTAGCAAAACCGCCCGCGCGGGGATACAGCATAGCGATTCGCCTGGAACGACCCCGCCAAACTCCCCATTTGCCGCCGCTGGGAGGGTGCCAATGGACTTCTCCATCACGCTGGTGAACCTCGCCGGTTCCGTCGCCCTGCTGCTGTGGGGCGTCCACATGGTGCAAACCGGGGTGCAGCGCGCCCTCGGCGCCCGCTTGCGAGGCCTGCTGGGTGTCGCCCTGCGCAACCGAATGCAGGCGTTTCTGGCCGGCATCGGCGTCACCGCCCTGCTGCAAAGCAGCACCGCCACCGGCCTGATGGTCACCGGTTTCGCCGCCGGCGGCCTGGTCGACCTCGTCCCCGCTTTGGCCGTCATGCTCGGCGCCAATGTCGGCTCCACTCTGATCGTCCAGGCGCTGTCGTTCCACGTGGCGGAGGTCGCACCAGCCCTGATCCTGATCGGCGTGCTGATGTTCCGCCGCACCAGCGCCGCGCCGCGCGACTTCGGCCGCGTGCTGATCGGCCTCGGCCTGGTGCTGATGGCGCTCAGCCAGTTCGTCGCCCTGCTCGACCCGTATGAGGACGTTCCCAGCCTGCGGATGATGCTGGGCGCCGTGGCGACACAGCCGGTGCTGGACGTGATCCTGGCCGCCGGGCTGACCTGGGCGGCCCATTCCAGCGTCGCCGTGGTGCTGCTGATCATGTCGTTCGCCACCAAGGGCGTGGTGCCGCCGCACGCCGCCTTCGCCCTGGTGCTGGGCGCCAACCTGGGCACCGCGATCAACCCCGTCCTGGAAGGCGGCGCCGGCGACGATCCTGCCGCTCGGCGTCTGCCCATCGGCAACCTGATCAACCGGGGCCTGGGTGTCGTGGTGGCGCTGGCGCTGCTGCCGGTGCTGGGACCCTGGCTGGTGACGATCGACCCCGACAACACCCGTGTGGTCGCCGACTTCCACACCGGCTTCAACCTGATCCTGGCGCTGGTGTTCTTCCCGCTGCTGACCCCGTACGCCGCCTTGCTGCGCCGCCTGATGCCCACCCGTATCGACACCGCCGACCCCAGTCGCCCGATGTATCTCGACGAGGCGGCGATCGAGGTCCCGATGGTCGCGCTGGGTGCCGCCACGCGGGAGGCACTGCGCATGGCCGATGCGCTGGCGATCGTTGCCGCCGAGCGCTTCCGCCGCGCCGGTCAGCATGGTCTCCAGCGCGTCGGCCATGCGCAGTGCCTCGCGCGCCGCCGCTGCCAGGGCGATCGGCGGGGTTTCCAGTGCGGC
>DATAZJ010000470.1:0-8288 GCA_036272115.1 Rhodopila sp.
GGGTCGCAGACGGGCCCGGCCGGTTCCTCGGCCAGGCGGAACAGCCGGTTTGCTTCGGCGTAGTCGTCGTCCAGGCGGCCAAGGTAGTTGAAACCGATCTGGGGGGTGGCCTCGGGCATCCCGCCGGCGAGCAGGAGATAGCCGATTCCGCGGCGTGGCACTGTCCGGATGGCGTCGCGGACCAGCCGCACCTGGTCGGTCACGGTTTCGCCGCCGTCCAGGTCGAGTGCGAGCGGATGAAAGGAGGTGAACCAGCCTACTGTGCGGCTGACATCCAGTGGCGCCAGGACGGCTTCGCGGCCGTGGCCTTCCAGCATCACCAGGAAGCGGCCGGGCCCGGCCTGGTCTCGCATGGCGACGGCCAGCCCGGCCAGCAGCAGGTCGATGGTCTCGGTGCCGTGCAGGCGGTTGGCCGAACCGAGCAGGGCGGCCGTCGTGGCGGGGGGGATGGTGGTGATGACGCTGGCGGTGTCGCCGGCGAGGTCGTCGCCTGCTCCGCTGCATGGCAGTCGCGTCAGGGGGCCGGTGGCGAGGCGGTCCCAATAGTCCCGTTCCCGCGCCTGTGCCGGGTCTGTCGCCGCCACGGCCACCTGGTCGGCCCAGGCGATGAACGAGGCGGTGCGCGGGGGCAGCGTTGGCGCGGCGCCCTGTTGCCATTGGCGGTAGGCTTGTTCGAGGTCGGCGAGCAGGATGCGCCAGGATACCCAGTCGACCGCGAGGTGGTGGACCACCCAGAGCAGGCGGTCGCCGTCGGCCATGCGCAGGAGGGCGACGCGGAACAGCGGGCCGGTCTGGATGTTCAGGCCGGCCTGGAGCTGGGCGCAAAGGGCGGGCAGGCCGGCGGCGTCGGTATCGTGGGTGTCGATTTGCGTGCCGAAGGCGTGCGGGACGATTTCGCCGCGCGGCACGCCATCGGCGAGGTGGAAGCGGGCGCGCAGGGCGTCGTGGTGTTCGGCGATCGCATCCAGCGCGGCGGCCAGTCCGGCCGGGTCCAGTCTTTCATCCGTGCGCAACAGCAGGGCCTGGTTGAAGTGGTGTGGCGCGGCGGTGAAGGTGGTGAGGAACCAGGTTTGGATCGGGGTTGGCGGGAATGGGCCCTCGGCGGGGCCGGACGTGTCCGATCCGGTGCGCGTGCCGACATGGGGGGCGAGCGCGGCGACGCTGCGGTGTTGCAGGATGTCGGCCGATACCAGGCTGATGCCGCGGGCACCCAGACGGGCGGCGATCTGGATGGCGCGTATGGAATCACCGCCGAAGGCGAAGAAGTCGTCCTCGATCCCCATGCGGTCCAGGCCGAGGACTTCGGCGAAGACGGCGCATAGCGTTGCTTCCAGGGCCGTACCTGGGGCGATCGATGCCGTTGGTTCTCGCGACGGCTGCGGCAGGGCGGCGCGGTCGATCTTGCCGCTGGCGTTCAGGGGCAGCGCCGGCAGGCGGACGATGTGGGCTGGCACCATTGCCGGCGGCATCGTCTGCTGGAGATAGGTGCGGATGCGGTCCAGGGACGGCGTGAGGCGGCGGGGCTGCGCCTGGTCGTCGAAGGCTGCCCGGTGCAAGGGCGTGCGGCGGAACCCGTCAGCGGCATGCGGGGCGGCGCAGGTGAAGGACGCCAGGACGGTGTCGCCTCGGCGGAAGGTGCCCTCGATGTGGAAATCGGGGTTGATGCCGTTGGCGGACAGGGTGCGGGTGACCGTGGCGAGGATTGTGTCGCCGGGTAGCAGCGGTGGCGAGGGAGACTGCAACGGCAGGTAGACCGGCAGCCAACTGGCGACGGAGTCCATGATGTCGATCGCCTGTTCGGGATGATCGGCGTCCACGATCAGGCGCAGCCAGGCGAGCAGACCGTCGATGCGTGCCGGTGCCGTCACGTCGAGCCGGATGTCGTGGCGGGATCGGGTCTCCAGTTCGTGGCGGTAGTCGAGGTCTTCCAGGATGTCGCTGCTGGTGACGACGGCGTCCGGCGGCAGGTTCTTCAGGCAGAGGCGCAGGTCGAACGGGCCGCCCTGCTGGGCGAAGATCGGCGCTATGTAGGATGCGGCGGTTTCGGGGAAGCCCAGGGCGTCGAATTGGCCGTTCAACGCGACGCCGGCGAGCCGGGTCAGGCTGCGGGCGGGGAGTTGCGCGGTGGGGTCGCGCAGCCAGCGGCGGGAGGCCTCGATCAGGACGGCCGAACCTTCCGAACCGCCGATCGAGCCGACGATCTCGGAAATGCAGAAATCCGCCAGTTCCGGCAGGGTGATCCGGGTGATGTCGCCGGTGATGATTTCCACGCGGTCGGCCATGTTGGCCTGGGCGATGCGGGCGCGGGCCTTTTCCGCCACCTCGGGGGAAATTTCCACGGCGTAGACTTTGCGGGCGCCGGCCTCGACGGCCATGCGGGTGAGCACGGCCTCGGCGCCGGGACCGATCTCCAGGGCTATCCTGCCGGGGAGATGGCGGGCGAAGGCGGCGCGGTAGGCGGCGTTGCGCTGTTCGTCGCCGGCCATGGCGCCGTAGGCCAGGTCGTCATAGACGAAGAACTCGGCGATCGACGGCCATAGCTCGACCGGTTCGCGCAGGGCGACCCAGGCGGCGAGTTCGGTCTGGCCGCCGGGGGCGCGCAATGGGGCGACGTGGGCCTCACGCACCAGGTCGTGGTGCAGCAGGGTGTGTTCGATCTCGGCGGGTTCGATGCGATGGCCGCGGATTTTCACCTGCCGGTCGTCGCGGCCGAGGAAGTCGAGGGCGCCGCCGGGCAGGAAGCGGCCGAGGTCGCCGGTGCGGTAGGCGCGCGGCAACGGGCCGGTGGTGAAGGCGTCGCTGGTGCGGCCGAGATAGCCGCGTGCCACGCCGGGGCCGGCGAAGACGATCTGACCGGTGGCGCCGGGGGGCACCGAACGGCCGAAGCCGTCCAGCACGGTGATTTGGCTGTTGGCTGTGGCCTGGCCGACGGGGATCGGTCCGGTGGCGTCGGCGGCGACGCGGTGGATGGAGGCGCAGACGGATGCCTCGGTTGGGCCGTAGGCGTTGAAGACGGCTCGGTCGCGTGCGTAGGAGCGGGTGAGGTCGGGGATGGCGGTGTCGCCGGCGACGATCAGCACGCGCAGGGTCGGCAGGGGGTGGCCGTCCAGCGCGGCCAGGTAGGCGGGGGTGATGGTGGCGACGGTGACGGCTTCGGCGGCCAGGTGGGCGGTGAAGCGGGCGCGGTCGGCGATGGTGTCGTCATCGATCAGGACCAGGGCGGCGCCGGCCAGAAGCGCCATGAAGATTTCCGACAGGCTGGCGTCGAAGGAGGCGGCGGCGAGTTGCAGCACGCGGTCGTCCGGGCTGATGCCGAAGGTGGCGATCTGGTGGCGGATCATGTTGGTGAAGCCGCCATGCTCGATCATCACGCCCTTGGGCTGGCCGGTCGACCCCGAGGTGTAGAGGACGTAGGCGAGGTGGTCAGGGCGGGCGTGTGTGGCTTTTCCCGGATCGGCGCTGGGAGGCGTGGATGGTGGGCCTGCGCCCACCATGACGGTCGTGGGCAGCCGTGCTTCCCCAGGGACGATCGTTTCGCCTCGGACGCCGAACTCCGCTGGGTCGGCGGGTGCCGCGGCCAGGGGCAGTTCGTCCGCTTGCGGGGTGGATGAGAGAACCAGGCGCGGCCGGGCTTCTTCCAGCACGGCAGTGCGGCGGGCGGGGGGCTGGTCGGCGCTCAAGGGCAGGTAGGCGGCGCCGGCGCACAGGATGCCTAGGAGGTTGGTGATCCACTCGGTGCGCCTGGCGGTGACCAGGCCGACCAGGGCGTCGGGCCGGATGTCGTGTTGCTGGCGCAGGGTCGCGCCCAGGGTCTCGGCGTCGCGCAATAGTTCGGCGTAGGTCAGTGTGCGGCCGTTGCCTCGGAGCGCGACGCGGTCGGCGTGGCGGGTGGCACAGGTTCGGAACAGGGACCAGATCGTCGCTGGCTCATAGGGCACGATTGGGCCCTGCCCCCAGCGGAGGACGGCTTCGCGTTCGGCGTCCGATAGCAGCTCGATCTCGGCCAGGTTTTTGGCGGTGTCGGCGAACGCGGCCAGCGCCCGGTCCAGGCGTGCGGCCAGGGCGGCGGCTGGTGCCGCGCCGTTGGCATGGCGGACGGTCAGGCCGCTGGGGGTCAGCAGCAGGCTGACGGGTGCGTCGGTTTGGTCCGCGGCGTGCAGCGCCTCGCTGGCGACGGAGACGGGGGCGGCGGGTAGGTCCGGCGCGGCGAGGCGGCGGGCTGGGAAATCCTGGTGGGCGCCGCAGTCCGACAGGGCGTCCCGGGTGGCGGCCAGCAGGTCGCGCACCGTCCCGTCGAAGCGCAACGGCAGGGTCAGCGGCAGGGGCTCACCGGCGTGCGGCATCGACGCCAGTGGCGGGATGTCCACCAGTACCGACCGGCCGCCGCCGTGCGCCGCCATGACCCTGGCCAACGCGGCCAGCAGGACGACGAAGCGGCCGAGGTCGGTGCCGGCGGAAATCCGGGTCAGGGTCGCCTCGGCCTCGGCGGACAGCGGTGCGGTGTGCTCGCCCTGCGTGGCGGCGGGGTTGGGTTCGGAGAGGGCGATCGGGTCCTCGATCGTCGCGAGCCGAGCGGCCCAGAAGGTGCGATGGGTTTCGTAGTCGCGGCCGGTGTAGCGGGCGAAGCCGTCCTGGCCTTTGGCGAACGTCACGTTCATTGGGATACCGTCAAAACTGTAGTTCAATGGCGAGGCTGGCGGGCGCGGCCGCGGGTGCGCCCGGTGGCGCCGCCGTGCCGAGATGCAGGTCCATCAGCAATACGCCGTCGCCGTCGGCGGTGACCTGCGCCAGGATGGCGGTCAGTTGCCGGACGAGTGCGGCGACGTCCGCGGCGGCGAACAGCTCGGCGGCATATTCGATGACCCCGCCGATGCCGCCGCTGTCGCCGCCGGCGATGATCAGCAGGTCGTATTTGGCGACCACCGGCGCGTCGCCGAACGGGGCCAGCGTGCAGCCGGCGAAATGCCGGCGGGCCATGTGCGGCAGGGCGTTCCAGGAGAAGCCGACGTCGAACAGCGGCGAGCGGCCGGCATCGCCCCCTGCCCGCAGTGCCCGGGCCAGCAGGTCGAACGGGTAGAAGGCGTGGTCCAGCGCGGCCAGGACGGTGTCGCGGACCCTGTCCAGCAGTGCGGCGAAACTCTGGCGGGAACCCGGGCGCAGTCGCAGCGGCAGCGGGTTGACGAAGCAGCCGACCACGTCTGCCAGGCCGGGGACGTCGCGGTTGCTCGACACCGAACCCAGGATCATGTCGTCGTCGCCGGTCAGGCGGTGGAACAGCGCGGCCCAGGCTGCGAGCAGCACCATGAAGGTCGTGGCGCCGTGGCGCTGTGCAAGCACGTCCACAGCGGCGCTGATGTCAGGCGGGAGGCTGAATGGATGCTGGCCGCCGCGGTCGCCGCGTTGCCTCGGGCGCTTGCGGGCGATCGGGAGGTCGAGCGCGGGCAATGGTCCGGACAGGTGATCCAGCCACCAAGTTCGACTGCGCTCCCAGGCCGGCGTGGCGCGCAGGGCGTGCTCCCTTGCCACGTGGTCGCGGTACTGGAACGTGGGTGGCGGCAGGGGCGCCCCGTTGGTGATGGCGTTGCGGTAAGCCTGTTCCAGGTCGTCGAGCAGGACGCCGAGTGACCAGCCGTCGGCGATGATGTGGTGCAGGGCGAAGGCCAGCACGTGGCGGGATGGCGCCAACTGGAAAAGCCCCGCGCGCAGCAGCGGCGGTGTGGCGAGGTCGAACGGTGTTTGCGCCAGCACGTCGGCGGCTGCGCGTGCCGCTGCCTCGGGTTCGGCGTCGGCTGAGAGGTCGGTGGTGGGCAGGTGGAACGGCGATGGTTCGGCGATCACCTGGCGGGGCGTGCCGTCGATCAGGCGCAGCCCGGTGCGCAATGCTTCATGCCGGGACAGGACGGCGGCGAAGGCGCGTTCCAGCGCCGGCAGGTCCAGTTTGCCGGTGATCTGGAACGCGCCGGCGATGATGTAGGCCTGGGAGCCGGCGCGCAGCGTCGACAGGGCGAACAGCCGCTGCTGGGCGTGCGACAGCGGATAGTCTGGTCCGGTCGGCGACGGCGCCAGGGCGGGCAGCGCGGTGGTGCGGCGTTGCGCGATCTCGGCTGCCAGCAGTCTTGGCGTGGGATACAGGAAGATGTCGCGCAGGCCGACCTCGCGGCCCAGCGCCGAACCCAGTTGTCCGGCGAGCGCGGCGGCTCTGAGACTGTGGCCGCCGAGGGCGAAGAAGTCGGCGTCGATGGTGGCCTCGGGCCGCCCCAGCGCTTGCCGCCACACATGCAGGACGGTGGCGGCGAGTGGATCGGTCGGATCGTCTTGTGGCGCGGCGGCCGGCTGCGCGATCGGCGCGGGCAGTGCCTTGCGATCGACCTTGCCCGACGGCAGCAGCGGCAGCGCGGGCATTCCGACCAGCAGCATCGGCAGCATGTGGCGTGGCAGCCGAGCGGCCAGATGGGCGCGGAGAGCGGTTTCACCGTCGCCGGGGATCGCCAGGTCGGGTGCGCTGAGGTAGCCGATAAGTTCCGGCGTGCCGGCGACGTCCCGCACGGCGACGGCGGCCTGCCGGACGGATGGATGGGATGCGAGGGCGGCCTCGATCTCGCCGGGCTCGATGCGGAAGCCGTGCAGCTTCACCTGGTTGTCCTGGCGGCCGAGGAAGGCGATGGCACCGTCCGGCAGGCGGGCACCGCGATCGCCGGTGCGGTACAGGCGTTCGCCGGTGGGATCGGCGAAGAAGCGTTCCGCCGTCAGCGCCTGCCGGCCGAGGTAGCCGAGGCCGACGCCGACGCCGCCGATGACGATCTCACCGGGGATGCCGATCGGCTGCTCCAGCCCGGTCGGGGCGTGGATCAGCATGGTTTCGCCCGGCAGCGCCCAGCCGATTGTCGGGGCGGTGTCGCTTATTGGCGCGCAGCTCGACCAGATGGTGGTTTCGGTGGGGCCGTAGACGTTGAACGCTCGCATGGTACGGCCGGTCGGCCCCGGCAGGGTGCGGATGGTGGCGGCCAGTTCCGGCGGCAGGCGCTCGCCGCCGACCAGGATGGTGTGCACGGCGCCCAGGTCGGTGCAGTATGGCAGCAGCATGGCGAGACGGGAGGGCGTTACCTGGAGGACCGTCGCTCGACTGGCGCGCAGCGCGGCCAGGGTGGCGGCGGGATCGGCCAGGGCGGGGTCGTCGGCGATGGCGAGGCTCAGGCCTTGCGCCAGCGGGCACACCAGTTCCAGCAGCGAGATGTCGAAGCTCGGCGTGGTCAGGGCGAACACGGTGTCGGTGCCGGTGAGGCCGAAGACGTGGCGCAGCACCGGGGCGAATGCCGCCAGGTTGCCGTGGGCGACGACCACGCCTTTCGGCGTGCCGGTGGAACCTGAGGTGTAGATGACGTAGGCCGGGTCTTCCGGGGCGGGCGGCGCGGTGACGACGGGGGCGGCGGGGCGGATCGATGCCGGATCGATCGCCGGCAGGGTGGTATCGGGCAGTGTGCCGATCACCGCCCGACAGCCGGCGTCGTCCAGGATGAATTGCTGGCGGGCGATCGGATAGGCCGGATCGACCGGCACGTAGACCAGTCCGACCTTCCAGATGCCCAGGATCGCCGCGGGCAGCGCCGCCGACCTGGGCAGCGCAACGGCGACCCGTTCGCCTGCTTGCAGGCCGAGGGCGGACAGTTCGGCGGCGATGCCGTTCGCCCAGGCATCGAGTTCGCGATAGTCCAGCCGATGTTGGTTGCACGACACGGCGGGACGGGACGGCGTTTCGGACACGTGTTCTGCGAATGCCGCCAGGACGGTGGACGCGGCATAAGGCGGTGCGGTTGGGGTGGTCCAGCGGCGAAGCGTCGATGCCTCGGCTGGCGTCGCCAGATCGAGCAGACCGAGCGGGCGGTCGGGTTGGCGGAGGGCGGCGAGGAGGAGGGTGGTGAAATGGCCGCCCAGGCGCTGCATGCGGTCTGGTGTGAACAGGTCCCTGTTGTATTCGAGCCAGACCTCGATGCCGTCCGCGGTGACGTGGAAGTGCAGGCTGAGATCGAATTTGGCGATGTCGCCGGGGGTTTCCGCTTCCCGGACCGTCAGGCCGTCCAGGCTGGGTGGGGTGGCGGCTTCGTCGTGCATCACAACGAGGATGTCGAACAGCGGCGAGCGGCTGGGGTCGCGTGGCAGAGCCAGTTCCTCCACCAGCCGGTCGAACGGGTAGGACTGATGTTCGAGGGCACCGGTCACCGCTTGGCCGGTGTGCGCCACCAGGGCGGCGAAGCCGGCGGCGGGATCGAAGCGGGCGCGCAGCGGCACGG
>DATAZJ010000471.1:0-8826 GCA_036272115.1 Rhodopila sp.
TTTCGCCTTGGCGCTTCCATGGCGTCTTGGCGGTTCAATTCCTGGAGTCCCGCCTGCGGAATGACGAATCATGGAGCTCGCATGGGCTCGAAGGTTCCGGGACGATATCGTCCGTTTCGATGGCCTATGGCCCCCGCGCAGAGTGTTGCCGAACCCAGGAATTTATCCGCGGTAACCGGATTTCCATCTGCGTTAATCTGCGTAATCTGCGGATAATAAATTCTGGATTCCCGCCCGCGCGGGAATGACGACGGGGAGGAAAACGATGTCCGACATTTCGGCGCCGGCGGGGGTGTTCATCAACCATCTGGGCCAGACGGTCACCGACATCGCGCGGTCGCGGCGGTTCTATGAAGGGCTGCTGGGCTTCAAGTTCTGGTGGGACTTCCAGGTGCCGGACCATCTGGCCGCCAAGGTCCTCATGCTGCCGTCGCCCTGCAAGCTGACCGCCACCTATCTGTGGCGCCCGGACCTGACCTTGGAGCTGATGCATTTCGGCGACCCGGCCGCCCGCGAGGCCTTCGCCAAGCGCCGCCTCAACCAGCCGGGCCTGACCCACCTCGCTTTATCGGTGGCCGACGCGCCCGCCCTGCTGGCCAAGGTGCCCGATTTCGGCGGTGAGGTCCTGTGGGAGAGCCAGGGCGAGCCGAGCGATTGGGGCCAGGCCGTCTATATCCGCGACCCCGACGGCCAGCTGATCGAAATCGCCACCATGGAATGGCGGACGAAGATACCGCCGCCGCCGGGGTAATGCGTTGCGGTTCGTCCGCCTTCTCGCCGAGTGCCGGAGTGCTTATTGTCGAACCCGCAATCGCCCGCGGCCGCGGGCATAAGTGGGCGGACCTCATGCGGGAAAATCCGGTCGTCGATAGTCGCGGCGAAGGGCTCGGCATTTACGACCCGGTCTTCGTGAAGGGCGTGTTCGACCGCTGCTCCCGCAGGTACATCGCGTTCAGCTGGATGTGCTCATTCGGCTTCACCGAACGATGGCGCCGCCAATGCACCAAGGCGCTGGAACTGGCGCCGGCGCAGGCGGCGACAGGGTATGACCTGATGGCCGGAACGGGTGAGGTATGGCCGCACCTGCTCGCCGTCTATCCGCAAATCCAGTCCATCACGGCGGTCGACATCTCCACCGGCATGCATGAACGCGCGATCGCGCGCCTGCACCGCCACCGCGCCCACAAGATCGACTTCATCGAGGACGATGCTCTGAAAAGCCGCCTGCCGCCCGGCAGCGCTGATTTCATCGTCTCCACCTTCGGGCTCAAGACATTCAACAGCGCCCAGCACCGCCAGTTGGCCACCCTGATCGCCCGGACGCTGAAACCCGGCGGTCGCTTCTCCCTGATCGAGGCGTCGGATCCCAAAGGCTGGTTTCTGAGGCCGCTCTATCTCTTCTACCTCTACCGCGTGCTGCCCCTGGTCGAACGCTTCCTGCTGCGTGGCGCCCAGGACTTCTCGATGATCGGCCAATATTGCGACCGCTTCGGAGACGCCGAAGCGTTCGCGAGGATGCTGCGGGAGGAAGGGCTGGCGGTGCAATACCGGCGCTATATCTTCGGATGCGCGACCGGGGTGAGCGGGCAGAGGGCGGCGAAGTGAGGGGCGCTTCCGAATGAGGACACTGTCACCGCAATTCCCCTTTAGAGGAAATCCGATGAAATCGACGGTCGTCGCGGCGCTGTTCCTGTTTGCGGTTTCCCCGGCCTTTGCCCAGGGCGCGGCGACGGCGGTGCTCGCCGATCCCGCGCCCGATGCGGCCTATCCGGCGCGGATGGCGGTCGTGCATATCCCCACGCACGGGGTGCTGATCAACGGCGTGCTGTATCTTGCCGCCGACGCCGGACCGCATCCGACCCTGGTGCTGTTTCACGGCATGCCAGGCAACGAACAGAATCTCGATCTGGCGCAGGCGGTGCGGCGCGTGGGCTGGAATGTTCTGACGCTTCACTATCGCGGCTCGTGGGGCAGCCCCGGCGTCTATTCCTACCCGCATCTGGTTGAGGACGGCGAGGCGGCCCTGGCCTTCGTCCGGTCCCCGGCCAACGCCGCCGCCTACCGGATCGATCCCGGCCGGATCGTCCTGGCCGGCCACAGCTCGGGCGGGTTCGTGGCCGTCAACACGGCGGCGCGCAGCCCGGCGCCGGTACAGGGCCTGATACTGATTTCCGGCACCGACGACGCCCAAGAGGCGCTGACGGCCAAGGCGGCGGGCCCGGCGGCGTGGCGGAAATTCATCATGGACGCGTTCGACGGAATGGAAACCCTCACCGGCTGCACCCCCGCCGGCCTGGCCGACCAGCTCCTGGCCGACGGCCCCGCCTGGACCTTCAAGGCCGCCGCGCCGAAGCTGACCCAGACACCGCTGCTCGTGGTCACATCCGACGACGGCTATGCACCCGAGGGCGAGGCTTTGGCCAAGGCGCTCTCCGCCTTGGGCCAGCCACAGCCGCAGACGGTCCATTTCCCGACCGACCATCCGTATAGCGACCACAGGATCGCCCTGCAGCAGACGGTGGCCGACTGGCTGGCGCGGGTGCGGTAGGGGCGGACTCTATATGCGGGCTCCCGACGGCGAGGTGCTCATACTGCTGTCCCATTCCAACACCTTAAACAGGTGTTGCACTTCGTTTGTGAATTCAGGAAATCCAGAATTCAAATCCCTAACGCCGAGGACGCGGAGGGTTCGCGGAGGGCGCAGAGGGAGTACAAATATCTCAGCGTTCTCTGCGAAGCCTCCGCGCCCTCGGCGTCGAATCTTCTGCTAGGGCGAGTGCCAAGCGCCTGAAAGAGAGATTGCGATGAGCGACGACATGGACATCATTCAGGGCAGCGGGAGCCTCTTCCGCGACCTCGGCCACGCGCATGCCGACCGCGAGCAACTGCGCGCGCTGCTGGTGGCCGAGATCATCGGCGTCCTCGACGACCGCAAACTGACCGTCCGCGCCGCCGAGGCCCTGACCGGCATTGCGGCCGCCGACTTCTTCCGTATCCGGGAGGCGAAACTCGACCGCTTCACCATCGACCGCCTGATGACGATCCTAGCGGGCCTGGGACAGGAGGTGGAGGTGACGGTGCGGGTACAGCCGCGGCGGGAGAGTGGAAGGGCGGAAGCGAGGGCAGTTTAGTATGGTGTCCCCGGAATTCGCCACAGTTCAGCTTGATGGCTGAGCGACAGGGAAGGTCCACTTACCATCGAGAATTTCGGCACGGGGATGATAGAGGCGCACGATATAGTTCCACCCCGCCATGATCGGGAGGCAGTTGGCGACCTTACCATCGCAGCCTCCGAATTGGACGGAAACGGAACCGTCGGCGCCTTTCTTGGCGGTCACATCGTTGATCGCATAGGCGTTATACTGGTTGGGCTCAAAATACCCTTTGGCGTTGTAAAGGCTGATTGACCAGAAACCATCGACCGGCACGTCTTTGACGTTGAGGCGGTAGATCGTCATTCCGTCATTTTTGGGCGGCACGACATTCAGATAGAACGCGTCCTTTTCCGGATTTCCGCCCCAACCAGAAGCCACCCCCAGCAGGCGTCGCACCGGGTCGACCGTATCCTTTGAGCCAAACATGCGCTTGGCATCTGGCAGCGTCGACGCCAGGACCAACAGGGCATCGCGCACCGTCTTCTGGCTGGCCTGGTCCCAGTTCGGAATCTCGAATTTCCCAGTCCCGCCAGGCTGGTCGATTTTCATAGCATCCTGAAGCGCATGAACAGCCGCGATGTCCTTCGCGTCGGCGGGATCGACGAGCGTGCGGACATTGAGCATGACGTAGCGCGTTCCGATCTGGTCCCTCTTAAAAACGTGCGTGCCGCCGCCGTAACTGACCTCATGCGTGTACTGGTCCTCGTCAATCACCTGTAACGACATGAACCGCTTTCCCGGATCGGGCAGAGTGACCGTGACTGGCCCGGCATCCAAGTCGATGATCGCGGCGGAATAGAGGGTGTCGCGGTTCATGCGCACAATGGTCTGCTTGTCGATTGCCGTTGGTTCCCTCCGATGGGAGAATTTACCGAATCCGCCGTCTTCTGCGGTGCTCGCGAAGTAGTGGTCGCTCTCGGCGCGCGGGAAGTTCTCGACGGTGACGGCAATCGTATCCGCCGCGTGCGTCTGTACTGGAAGCACACCCAGTGCAGCCACAGCTACGCCCAACACTGATGTTCTGAGCATAACCATCCTCGCTGCATCTTCGATGGGCGAAGTCTGGTCTAGTCAGTCTGACGGGCCAAGTAACCTACTGTAACCTGAGGTGTGGTGCGGACGGCATCGGCCCCCAAGCGGCTGGGTCCGCGAAGTATAATATGCCGGTGGTCCGCGCGACCGAACGTCTGCGCCAGTGCACCAGGTGCTCGGACCCGGCGGCGGGAAGGCCAGTGCCGAACAGGACGCGGTCGCGGGCCACCTCCGCTTCGGTGCGCGGCGCCCTTCCCCGCGCCCACACCCAAATCAAGCCGCCTCGGCCTCGAAGTCGTTTGGGATGGCGCCGGTCAGCAGGCAGGGGGCGACGAACAGATAGCCGCGCCAGGCGCCGTGCACGGTCCTGGCCATGACGATCAGCCAGAACAGCGCAACCATGACGATCAGCCCACCGCCGACGGCGAGCAGGAAATTCAGGTGGGTGGCGCGCGCCAGCGCGATGGTAGAGGTCGAATAGACGCCGAGCGGGAAGATGAAGCCCCACCAGCCGATATTGAACGGCATGCCCTGGCGGATGTAGCGGATGGTGGTCAGCACGGCCAGCAGCGTCCACCATGCGCCATGGCCCCAGATGATCGCGCCGCCGATCACGCCGATGCCCTCCGCCGTCGCGCCGATATCGGGCAATCCCGCCGCCGCGAATACGCGGGGCGCATCCCGGCCCAGCACCAGCAGGCCCAGCGCGCCGGTGGCGAGCGGCCCCAGCCCAAGCCAGCCGGATGCCGCCATCTCCCGTGGCGGCAGCTTATGCAGCACCAGGCGCAGCAGCAGGATCACCATGATGCTGAACGCCAGCGGCACCGAGAAAGCCCATAGGGCATAGCCGAGGATCAGCATGCGCAGGCCCTCGGCCTCACCCAGATGCGGAATCAGGAACCCGGCGCTGACGGCAGTCACCTCCGCCGCGACGACGGGCAGCAGCCAGACCGCCGTCATCTTCTCGACGCTGTGCTCCTGGCGGGTGAACATCAGATAGGGGATGGCGATGCCGCACACGACCGCCATCGCCGCGTCCACCCACCACAGCACATTGGCGATCTGGACCGCGACAGGCCCGAGAAGCTCGACGCCGAACGCGATAAATCCGTTGGTGATGGTGGCCAGTCCCATCGGGATGGCGCCGAAGAACATCGACATCACCGGATGGCCGAAGATGCGCCGCGCGCCCTCGAAAAACAGAATCCAGCGGGCGGTGTACAGCGCGCTGAACAGCAGGAACATGGCGATGTTCATGACCCATAGGGCCGCCCCGATCGTGTGCAGCGGGGGGACGGCCACGGGAAACTGGTTCAGCGCCAGGGCGAGAATGCCGGTGCCCATGGTCGCGGTGAACCAGTTGGGCGTGAACTGGCGAATGACCTCGCGCAGCCCGGTTTCGGGCGCCTGGAACGGGCGAATTGGATGTGTCGTGGACGCGTCTGACATTCTTATCCCCGCATCGAATTCCGGTCATCATACGACCGATGCCGAGTTCCAGGATAAGGGCAAATTCATTATCGGAGAAATGGATATATTCTATATCGATAATCCACTTAGCCGATAAGTCGCGGCTTGTAGCAATCGGCGGCCCGCATGAAGTTGATGCGCGGATAGCACAAGGAATCGACAATACGACCGGATGAGGAACGGTTACGAGAGGGCGGGCGCGCCATTCTCCCGTGCTCGCAGGCGCGACGGGAAACAGGAGGATCGAATGGATTTTCTTGATCGTCACGTGGTGGTGACCGGCGGCACCGGCGCCCTGGGGCGCGCAGTGGTGGCGACATTGCTGGCCGCGGGCGCCCATTGCCATGTGCCCTATCGGCAGGAGCGGGACAAGGAAGGCTTCCCCAGCGGGGCGCTGAACCTGATCCCCGTGCCCAGTCTGGCCGATGAGGCGGTGGTGGCAAAGTTCTATGGCGGGCTTCCGGCGCTCTGGGCCTCGATTCATATCGCCGGGGGCTTCGCCTTCGCCCCGCTGACCGACACCAGCGGGGAGCTGCTGCGCCGGCTGATCGACAACAATCTCGTGAGCTGCTTCCTCTGCTGCCGCGAAGCGGTGGCAGCGATGCGCCGGGGGAAGGCCGGCGGGCGTATCGTCAACATAGTGGCGCGCCAGGCCCTGGAGCCGCGCACCGGGGCCAATATAAGCGCTTCCATCGCCGCCAAGGCCGGTGTCGCCGCGCTCTCCGAAGCGCTGGGCGAGGAGCTGGCGGGGGAGGGGATTCTGGTGAACGCCGTGGCGCCCTCGGTCATGGATACTGCCACCAACCGGCGCGACATGCCCAACGCCAATTTCGATGCTTGGCCGAAGGTGGAGGAGGTGGCGGCTACGATCCTCTTCCTCATCTCGCCCGAGAACAAGGTGACCCGGGGTGGCGTGGTCCCGGTCTACGGGGCTTCCTCACAAACAGCGGCATCGTAGCCGCCCCGGCCGGGCGCTTCGGCCCCCACGGATCGGCAAACCACAGTTACGGCCACTAGCCTTCGCCTGCGCCATCCTCGGCCGCCAACGCCTCGGGCAGGGTGCGAAAGTCGGCGGCCACGAAGTCCGCGCCTTCCTGGAGAAGCTGGGCCTGGCTTTGGGTCGTGGCCACGGCGAGGCATGTGCAGTTGGCGGCCTTGGCGGCGGCAATGCCGGCCGATGAGTCTTCGATCACCAGGCAACGGTCCGGGCTCGCGCCGGCAGCCTTTGCCGCGGTCAGGAAGATCTCCGGGTGCGGCTTGCCGTGGCGGACCAGGTCCGACGTGACGACGTCTTCGAAGAAATGCGCGAAGCCGAACTTCCGGAACACCGCATCGACATTCTCCCGCGGCGCGTCGGTCGCCAGCACCCGGGGGACGCCGATCGCGCCCAGCCGGGCCAGAAACGCTTCGACTCCCGCCACGGGGTGCACCAGGTCCGTGGTGGCCAGCCGCGCGCGATAGAGTTCCTGGCGCTCCCGGACCAGCCGCGATGCTTCATCCGGGGTCGCGGCGGGCCAGAAATGTGCGACCACCTCCGTGGCCTTGCGGCCGATCGCATAATCGAGCGCATGGTCGGAAACGGCCAGCTGGTGCAGTTTGGCGAATTCCTGCCACACGGCCTGGTGCAGCGGAACGTTGTCGATAACCGTCCCGTCCATGTCGAAGAGAACGGCCGCAAATGGATAGATGCGCATCGGCAAACCCTCCGTCGTGGCCCGACTGCGTGACGTTGTGAGACAACGGCCCGCCTGTCTTGGATATTTTGCGGAATTTGACTGTACAGCGAGGGCCGGTTCTACGCTATCGCCACAGCCATGATGCGGCCGGGTGCCCGGGCTGGGGTTGGCGCCCGGTAATGCCGGGACAGGTCAATTAGAGGCGCCACCATGGCAAGCGTCTGCCGTGCGGCTACCCGGATTTTGCCGGCCGGCAGCGCGGCGCTGCGCGTTCAGTGCCTGCCTGTACGTCCTGATCTCAGCCAACGTGACACAACCGTGCTTTGCGGTATCGATCCGCGCGAACTGCCTTACGATGCCGTTGAGGCCGCCCGCGGCAGCCTGCTGCGACGTCAGGCAACCGTCATGAGTGGTGTTTGCCTCGGCGAATTTATCACGGAACGGCTCCCTGCATGCCCCAGCTTCGCGGCTCTGCTGCGTTTGTGCCGAAGCCGACAGCGGCAGCGCGATCGTCATGACGATCGCGGCAAATCGAAAATGAGCATTCATCGCGCTCTCCGTTCCGATGGCGAGGTGGCTGCCGGCGCCTGGAACCGCGCGCGCCCTCAAATCCGGATATCGCCGCCCCTTTGCCGTATGTTGCTCGCGGTGCGGGAAACGAACATCTCCTGCCCACTTGATACGTGAAGCGGTGGCGACCCCTGCGTGGCCCGGTCGGCCATGTTTTCGAGATCGGCGGATTACGGCGACCGCTCCCGGGGCGCGCCGATCTCCGGCTTTATCGTTTCAGCCACCCCTCCCCATCGATCACCGCGTTCGTCCGCTCCGCCACCTCTCCCATGCTCGCCCCCTCGCGGCGCATATCCTCCCGCATGCCGGCGATCCGCCCGATCCGCTCGGCCCAGACCTCCGGGAACAGCTCGGCCAGATAGGCCCGCAGCCGGCGCGACAGGGTCGGGCTGCCGCCGCCGGTGGAGATGGAGATCGCCAGTTCGCCCCGCCGCAAAATCGCCGGGACGTGGAAGTCGCACAGCGGCAGCGTGTCTTCCACGTTCACCAGGACGCGGTGCGTCCGCGCCAATGCGGCCAGGTGCTCGGAGCCGGCGGGGGGCAGGCCGGCGACGAACAGGACGCGGTAGCGGGCGAGCTCGGCTTCGGTCGGCAGGCGGGGGATCAGGCGGGGGCCGGCGGCGGCGGCCACTTCGGCGGAGGGGTCGGTTGCGTAAATGTGGAGGTTGGGGACCCGCTCGGCGTCGAGCAGGGTCAGGCGCTTCAATAATGCGGGGCCCGATCCGGCCAGCGCGACCGGCAGGGTGGCCAGGTCCAGGGCCAGGGGGACGGTCACGGGAGACCCTCGCCCCACGGGGGAGAGGGTGACGGCGAAGCCGGCGGGTGAGGGGGGCTTTGGCCGTTCCTGTGCTGTATCCGGGAGGGCGAGAGGGCGTCGGCAGCCCCCCTCACCCGGAGCGCCAGGGCGCTCCGACCTCTCCCCC
>DATAZJ010000472.1:0-3710 GCA_036272115.1 Rhodopila sp.
GAGGCGGATCTGTTTCGTGCGCTGGCTGGCGGCGGCGAGGAAGACCTCGGGCTGGGGGGAGTGGGAGTATTCTTCCAGGAAGTGATGCTCGACCTCCCAGGCGTAGTGGTAGCCGAGTTTGTCGGCCAGTTCGACCTGCGAGAGGGCGTTCTGGTAGAGCTTGTGCTCGGTGTCCGCTTCCCAGGGGCGGGGGCATTGCAGTTCGTAGAAGATGCCGAATTTCATGGATGGTCTCCCAGCGTTTGGCTACTGGTGAGTAGCTTAGGCAGGGTCCGGGGTCGGAGTCGATATCGGGCTGTGCTGGGGTGGATTTGCGCTGGTGAGCCGATCCAGGTTGGTCACCAGACGGCCGAGGAGGGCGACCAGTTGTTCGGTTTCCTCGTCGGTGAAGCCGGTCAATGCGTCGCGATTGCCTTGGAACAGGGTTGCGATGGCTTGTGGCAGGCGGGCCAGGGCGCGTTCGGTCAGGGCGATGTGGCTGCTGCGTCCGTCCCGCGGGTCGGGGGTGCGGTGGATGAGGCCATCGCGCTCCATGCGGGTGAGCATTTGCGCCATGGGCGGTTGTTGCATTTGGGCGAAGCGGGCGAGATCGCGTTGCGTGTCGGCTTGGGCGGTTTTGAGGGCGACCAGAACCGGCAGATGGCCGACTCCGAAGCCGAGGGGTTTGAGGCGCGCCTCGCTTAGGCGGGCGAAGCCTCGGGCGGCGAGGCTGATCAGGTGTCCTGGTGTGGAGAGCACGTCCGCGTCGCTGTCTTGCATTGCGTGTTCCTGAATATATATGTGCATATGTAAATGCTGATTTGTTTGGGAGCAAGCCTGTGGCTGACGACATTGCGGTTCTGCGGGTGATGTATGAGCGCTTCAACGCGCGGGATATTGACGGTGTGCTGGGTGCGCTCAGCGATGATGTGGTTTGGGCCAATGGCATGGATGGCGGGCATGTGCATGGGCGTGAGGGGGTCAGGGCGTATTGGACGCGGCAGTGGGCTGTTGTTTGTCCGCAGGTTGAGCCGTTGCGCTTTGAGAGGGGGCCGGATGGTTCGATTGTTGTGGCGGTTCGGCAATCGGTTCGCGATCTGGAGGGAAAGCCGTTGCGGGATCAGGTGCATGGGCTCAGGGACAAAATGGTGGGGCATGTCTTCCATCTGCGGGATGGGAAGGTTGCCCGGTTCGACATTCGGGACGATGCGTGAAATGGGGCGATTGCGTCGTTTCAGAAGACGCCTGGTATCAGGTGCCAGCGGACCTTGGCGCAGTATTCGGTGTAGCCAGGGAGGTTTTGTTGGAGAAATTGCTCCTCGTCTTGCAGGCGCCAGGCGAAGCAGGGGATTGTGAGTGCGGCGGGGATGAGTGCCCAATAGGAACCGAGCGCCAGGGACATGGCGGTGAAGAAGATGATGGCGCTGGAGTACATAGGGTTACGGACGATTGCGTAGGGGCCGGTGGAAATGACTGTCTGGTCTTGCACGACGCCGATGGTTGATGATCCGAACGCATTTTCCTTGAACACGCGATAGCTTAGCCGGAGGCTGGCGGCTATGAGCAAATCTCCGGTCAGGGGAAGCCACGCCGGCATGCTCGACCAACCGAAGCGGCGATCCAGGCCGGGAACGATGAATGAGGCGATGGTGACAAGTAGCAGGATCAGTACAATGATCCGTTGAACGGGTCGCTGTTCTGCTGTCGGACCGAATTTGGTCCTGCTTTCAAGGAGCGTTGGATTCGCGATCATGTAGAGCGTGACGGGGATGCTGCAAACGGCGATCACGGCCAGGTAGACCCATGCTTGCCAGTATTGCATGGTTCCGGCGGAGAGAAAGAGCACAAGGCCGATGATGGCTGTGGAGGCGATTAGCCAGATCCAGGCTTTCGCTTTGGGGCTTTGCATGGGTGGCCTCGTTGTTCTGCGTGCGTTCCATGGGTTGTGGGCGTGGCGTTGCCGTTTCGACTTCCGTTCGGTTTATTTTACCGCGTTTGGCGATGCGCGGAAATGATTGGGTCGCTTGGGGATAGTGCGTGCCGCGACGAAGGCGTGGATGGTGGCCCCTCGGCCACCATGACGGGGACTCTTTGGCTGCCGCTTTGGGTTTTGCGCTGGCTGTCGTGACGGGGGCTCTTTGGCCGCCGCTTTGGGTTTTGCGCTGGCACGATATACTGCGGAGAACCGATGAGGAGAAACCGCGTGACCGACATCCCCCTGCGCCCAGCCCTGTTCCGCAAGGACGCGATTGCCGAGGACACGGCGAAGCTGAACGATGCCCTGGTTGGGCTGATGACCGGGCTGCCGGAGTGGTGGAACGTCGGTGCGGAATACACGCGGGAGGCTCGGCGTCAGGGGCGTGGGCCGTTCCCGGCGGCGGTGAAGTCGCCGCGGGCGCGGGTGATTGGTATTCCCGGGCGGGACGGTAACGAGATTCCGTTGCGGATCATTGCGCCGGACCAGCCGCGTGGGGTTTATCTGCATATCCATGGCGGCGGGTGGGTGCTGGGGTCGGCCGACTTGCAGGATCCGATGCTGGAACAGATCGCCGACAAGACCGGGTTGGCCGTGGTCAGCGTGGAGTACCGGCTGGCGCCGGAGGATCCGTATCCGGCCGGACCCGACGATTGTGAGTTCGCGGCGGCGTGGCTGGTGGCGCATGCGAAGGCGGAATTCGGCTCCGACGTTCTGACGGTTGGCGGGGAGTCGGCGGGCGGTCATCTGGCGGCGGTGACGGTGCTGCGGATGCGGGATCGTTACGGCTATACCGGGTTTCGTGGGGCGAACCTGGTTTACGGCGCGTTCGATCTGAGCATGACACCGAGCCAACTTGCGTTCGGGAATCGGCGCTTGGTGCTGCGGACGATCGATATGCAGCAGTTCTACAATGCGTTCCTGCCGACGATCACCGACCGGCGGGTGCCGGATATCTCACCGCTATACGCGAACCTGGAGGGTCTGTGCCCGGCACTGTTCAGTGTCGGCACGCAGGATGCACTGCTGGACGACACGCTGTTCATGCATGGGCGTTGGATCGCGGCCGGGAACGAGGCGGAGCTGGCGATTTATCCGGGCGGCGCACACGGGTTTACGCTGTTTCCGAACCGTCTGGCGGAAGAGGCGGCCGCGCGGTCGGAGGCGTTCCTGCGGTCGGTGATGGGGTAGCGGTCAGCGGCCCTTCCAGACCGGTTTGCGCTTTTCGAAGAACGCGTCCCGGGCTTCTTTGGCGTCCTCGGATTTGCCAAGGGCGACGGTCATGCCTTGCTCGAAGCGGTAGCCGTCGCGGGCGGGCATGTGCATCGTTACGTTCATCGATTGCTTGGCGTAGCGCATGGCCAGGGGGCTTTTCGAGGCGATCTCGGTGGCCAGTTTCATCGCTTCCGGCATCAGTTGGTCCAGCGGGACGGCGCATTCGATGACGCCGGTGCGGTAGAGTTCCTCGGCGGGGACGCGCCAGCCGGTGTAGAACATCCGCCTGGAGCGCGACCGGCCGAAGAACTGCTGCAGCATCGCCGCGCCACCCATCAGGCCGATGTCGATCTCCGGCATGCCGAACACGGCGTTGTCGGAGGCGAGGATGATGTCGCAGGCCGCGACCAGGCCGAAGCCGGCGCCGAGGGCCGGGCCGTTGACCGCGGCGATGACCGGCTTGGCGCATTCGTGGATGGAATTGAACATCTCCCGCACATAGCGGTTGAACGCCCAGTATTCGCCGGGTTCACCGGTGGAG
>DATAZJ010000473.1:0-5183 GCA_036272115.1 Rhodopila sp.
CGAAGCTGGGGGCTGATGTGACGGCGGTGGACAAGGCGCCTTTGGCGGCCAGCGTTGCGGCGATGGCGGGGGTGACGGAGCGGCTGGACAGCGCGTTCGGGATGGTGCCGGAGCCGGTGGATTGGCTGTGCAGCGACATCATCGCCTATCCGGACCGGCTGCTGGCGCTGGTGCGGCGCTGGATCGAGGTGGGGGCGGTTCGGTCTATCGTTTGCACGATCAAGTTTCAGGGGGCGACGGATCATGAGGCGGCGGAGGCGTTTGCCGCGATCCCGGGCGGACAGGTGGTTCACCTGTTCCACAACAAGCATGAGCTGACTTTCCTTTGGGGTGCTTGCTGACCGGTGGTGGCTTCGGTTAGATGCGATGTAGCGAAGGTTGGGGGCGTGCATGGCGGTCAATAAGGTTTTTCCGGATGCGAAGGCGGCCCTGGCCGGGCTGCTGCATGACGGCATGACGATCATGTCGGGCGGGTTCGGGCTGTGCGGCATTCCCTCGGCGCTGATCGAGGCGGTGCGGGATAGCGGCGTGAAGGACCTGACCATCATCTCCAACAACGCCGGCATCGATGATGTCGGGTTGGGATTGCTGCTGCAGACGCGGCAGGTGCGGAAGATGATCAGTTCCTATGTCGGGGAGAACGCGACGTTCGCGAAGCAGTATCTGGCCGGGGAACTGGAGATCGAGTTCAACCCGCAGGGCACGCTGGCGGAGCGCATTCGGGCCGGGGGCGCGGGTATTCCGGCGTTCTTCACGGCGACCGGAGCGGGGACTCAGATCGCCGAGGGGAAGGTGCAGCAGGAATTCGATGGACGGCTGTATGTGCAGGAGCGCGGGTTGCGCGCCGACCTGTCGATCGTGCATGCGTGGAAGGCCGATGCCGAGGGCAACCTGATCTACCGGAAGACGGCGCGGAACTTCAATCCGATCATGGCGACGGCGGGTGAGGTCGTGGTGGTGGAAGTGGAAGAACTGGTCGAGCCGGGTCAGATCGATGGCGATCATATCGTTACGGCTGGAATTTTCGTCAACCGCATTGTCCGGTTGGATACGGTGGACAAACGGATCGAACAACGCACCGTGCGCAAGCGCGCTTAAAGGAGGCTCCGATGCCCTGGACCCGTGACCAGATGGCCGCTCGGGCGGCTCAGGAACTTGAAGATGGATTCTATGTGAATCTGGGGATCGGTATTCCGACCCTGGTGGCGAACCATATTCCGGAGGGGATGTCGATTCAGTTGCACTCCGAGAACGGCATGCTGGGGATGGGGGCGTTTCCGTTCGAGGGCGATGAGGATGCCGACCTGATCAATGCCGGCAAGCAGACGGTGACGGAACTGCCGACGACCAGTTTCTTTGATAGCGCCGCGAGCTTTGCGATGGTGCGGGGTGGGCACATCAATATCTCCATCCTGGGCGCTTTGCAGGTGGCTCAGAACGGTGATCTGGCGAACTGGATGATCCCCGGGAAAATGGTGAAGGGGATGGGCGGGGCGATGGACCTGGTGGCCGGGGTGCGGCGGGTGGTGGTGCTGATGGAGCATACCGCCGGCGGCAAGCCGAAGCTGCTGACACGCTGCAACCTGCCGCTGACCGGGGCGGGCGTGGTCGATCTGATCATCACCGATCTGGGGGTGTTCCAGGTCTCGGCGAAGGGTCATGACGGGCTGGTGCTGGTGGATATCGCGCCGGGCGTGACGCTGGCGGAACTTCGGGAGAAGACCGAGGCGCCGTTCAGTGTGGCGGCCGATGTGAAGGCCGCGGCCTGAGCGGTTGAGGTTTTGGTAGCCTCGGGCGACCGCGGCTAACCTGGACAAACCAAGGTTCTGTCACTATGTTTCGTTCATGTCGTTGCCTCCCGTTTCAAGAATGCCGCGCACCAAACGCGAACCTGCTATCGGTGGGGGAACCATTACGGAGCGATACGGCATGAAGAATGCTTCGCGGGACACAATCAAGTTCGGTGATGCTGTCGTTACTGTTCGCAAGCCGAGCAGCGCCGAACTCAGGCAAAACGTGGCATTCAGCAGTGAAGCGCTAGCCCGAGCCAATACCCAATTCGCGCGGGCAGGTGTTCGGATTTATCCCAAAAAGGATGTCCCACTTTTCTTTGCCGACCCCGAACATCCTGGCAGCTTCTTACGGAAGCTTAATGGCACGCTTCAGAGAGGCGTAGTCAAGGATGGGCAGTTCAAGGCAATCGATTGAATACACTCGCCAACGCGCTGGACACAATACTTCAGGCGCAGAAGGCCACGCAAAAGCCGCTCGGAATCATTTTGGCCGGTCACAATGGATCTGGTAAATCCACAATGTGGCGGAAAATACTGGCGGATAGGCTTCAGATACCCCTGATCAACGCCGACCGGATGATGTTGTCCATCCTGCCTGAGGTGGAAGGCGGGGCGCACTTGATTCCGTGGGCCGCGCGACTGCGCGATACTAACGAAGGCTGGATGCGCGTCGCTCAACAGGGCGTACAGGCGTTTGTCGGCCACGCGATGGGAGCGCGCGTTCCGTTTGCGATGGAGACCGTGTTTTCCTATTGGGAGGAACGTTCAAACGGACAAATCGCCTCCAAGATCGACCTGATCAAGGACATGCAGGCTGTCGGGTATTTCGTGCTGTTGGTCTTTGTGGGGTTGACGAACGCCGACCTTTCCATTTTGCGCGTGACAACCCGGGTGCAAGAGGGTGGGCACGGCATAAATGAGCAGACCCTTCGAAAGCGCTTTCCGAAGACGCAAAAGGCGATATCCGCGGCAATCAAGGTAGCGGATGCATCGATTTTGGCGGACAATAGCCTGACACCCACCAAGGCATTTACGGTTTGCCGCGTCCAACTTGGTACGATACCGGAATACGACATTCGCTGGTCGGCGAAGGCGCCGCCACCCGTCATTGTGGCGTGGCTGGACGTGATCGCGCCAAACACGGATTTCGCCGCGGACGAGCCGAAAGACCCTCCCCGTTAGGGAGGGTCGAGCGCTTTCAGTTGACGAGGTTATAGAACTTCGCGGCGTTCTGGCAGGTGATCTTGTGGATCTGATCAGGGGTCAGGCCGCGGAACTGTTCTTCGATGTATTTGTCTGACTCGGGCCAGATGCCGTCGGTGTGCGGGTAGTCGGATCCCCACATCAGCGTGTCTTCCGTCATCAGGTTGTTGGTGTTCAGCAGCTTCGGGCCGATCGGATCGAACTGGAACGTGGCCATGCACTGGCGTTGCCAATACTCGGACGGTTTCAGTTTCATCAGGTCGCGGAAGCGGTCCTCGAACTCGAAGTCCATGCGGTCGAGGGCGTAGGGAATCCAGCCGATGCCGCTTTCGCCGAAGGAGACTTTCAGGCGCGGGTAGCGCTCGAATACCCCGGCGCCCATCATTGCGGCCAGGATATGGATCAATCCCATCTGAAACGATGATACGCCGGTGAACATGGCGGCGCGGCGCACCTGGCCGGACGTCATTTCACGAGCGCGAGGGGGTGTGGTGGGGAAGGTGTGGAAATGGAGGGGGAGGTTGACGTCGCTGACGGCTTGCCACAGCGGTTCCCAGCATGGGTGCCACATCGGCTCCATGTCCCACGAGCAGGACAGTTCCAGGCCGCGCAGACCCATCTTGGCGGTGCGGTAGACTTCCGCCACGGCCCATTCGACGTTGCCATAGGGCAGGCAGGCCAGACCGATATGACGTTCGGGATAGTAGCTGCAGAAATCCTTCAGCCAATCGTTGTAGATCCTGAACATCTCCATGGCGGCTTCGCTGTCCTGCATCTTCGATGCGGACCCGAGGATGCCGAAGATGACCTCGGCGTCGACGCCATCGCGGTCCATCTCCTTGGCGCGGAGATGTGGATCACTGGGGCGCTGGATGCCTTTCTGGCCATCCTCGAACATGCCGGTCTTGGCCATGATGTCGACGCGCCGGTTCTGGCCGGGGATCAGTTTGGCACCGCTTGGGCCGACGCCGTTGAGCAGGCCGAAATTGGCGCCGCTTTTGGTGACCCACATCTTGCCGTCGGGACCGTCGGTCACGTATGGCATGCGATCGCGGAGTTCGTTGGAGGCCTCGGACGTGAAGAGTTCGGGGGGCATCCAGGGCATGTCGAGGTGGCAATCGGCGGATATTCGCTTGTACTGCATGTGCTTCCTCCTGGTGTTGCTCTTATCGAAGGCGGCGGGCCTGGTGATCTTATATCCGGGTTGGCTGAGTCTCCAAATGTCGGGGTCGCTTTGGGGTATATCGTTGCGTGGAAGGAATGGTCTTTTTTGCAATGACCTTTGGGGTTGTTGTCGTTGCTTTTTTAAGGCGGATTAGCGGGATAAGGGGGGATTGTTCTTGGGATGCGGCGGGGTTGGACTTTAGACCGGCCGAGACTGTTGGGTGGGCGTTTGGGGCTGGCGGTCGCCCGTCAGTCATTCCGGGGGAGTGGGACTGCACATTTGCTCGGAGCGGCGACGGCTTTGGGGTCGGCCATGGTCTTGTCCTTGATGATCAGGGTGGGGGTGTGTTGCGTTATCGGAATGGGTGTGGTGCCCTGGTGCTGCGCGATGGAATTTGTGGATGGGCGTTGGGGCAGAGCTTTGCAATGAACCCGTCAACGAGCGCGTTGGCGGCCTTGAGGGCCGGTCATCGGCTGCAACGACCGTGGATCGCTCTTCATCCATCTGCATCCCGCTCATCCGCCTTGAAGGGCCTGGCTTGGCGGCCGTGACGGCACGTGGCGGGTGCGCGAATGTGGTTGCCCCGCGCGTTTTGAGGGCGGCGGATTGTCCGGCTTAGGCTGCTGGACGCCGGTATGTTCTTACTGTCTTACGGAACTTCCGGAGGAGGCGTGGATGCCGACCTCCGTCGGCATGACGGGGGACGGTGGCGTCACGGGGGGCGGTGGCATGGCGGGGGGACGGTGGCTTGTCCGGCTTTGGCTGATGACGCCGGTATATACTTACTGTCTTACGGAACTTCCGGAGGAGGCGCGGATGCCGACCTCCGTCGGCATGACGGGGAACGGCGGCGTCACGGGAGGCGGTGGCATGGCGGGGAGACGGTGGCATGACGGGGGACGGTGGCATGACGGGGGCGGTGGCAGGACGGGGGGCGGTGGCATTACGGGGGGCGGCGGCAGGACGGGGGGATGGTGGCATTACGGGGGACGGCGGCATGACGGGGGGCCAGCGGCAGGACG
>DATAZJ010000474.1:0-6738 GCA_036272115.1 Rhodopila sp.
CTGGCCATGGACTTGAGCTGCTTGTCATAGTCCCGCCCCTCATTCTTGAAGGCCTGGCGGACATAGGTGTCGTTCACCCAGGTATCGATGTCGAGCGGCTTGATCATGTTCAGGTGCTGCAGCACCTGATGGTCGGTCTTGAGGGCGGCCAGCCAGGCGGGCTTCAGCGTGGGATCCAGCGTCATGATCCCGTCCGGGCCCAAATAGATGTATGCGACTTCCTTGTTGATCTTGGTCCAGTCCTCGATTTTCTCCGCTGCCTGCCGCGGGTCGGAACGGAGCCAGCTATTGGCCCGCATCACCGCCTGGATGTAGGCGACGATGATCTCGGGGTATTTGTCGGCGAAATCCTTGCGGACGATCACGCCGTGCAGTGTTGGGATGCCGGTTTCGGCGCCGTCATAGATCTTCCGGGCGAAACCGCGAAAGGGCAGAAGTTCCGGGAACGGCACGAAGTCGGCGTGGGCGTCGATGCGCTTCTGCTGCAGGTTCGTGGTGCCGATTTCCGGGGACTGAGACACGAGGTTCCAAAAGTCGTTGGTCAGCCCGTGCATCTGCAACGCACGCAGCAGCATCCCATGCGCGGCCGACCCGAACGGTACCGAAATGGTCTTGCCCTTCAGATCGTCGAAATCGTAGATCGAGGAATCCTTGTTGACGACGATCCCGTTGCCGCCGCCATGCGCGTTGTAGGCCAGGATCGCCACGAGTTCCGTCTGGTTTCCCGTGGCCTGTCCTGTCGCCCCGTCGATCAGCAGCGGATAGTCGCCCATCATGCCGATCTGGATATTGTTCGCCATCATGCCGTTGGTGATCGGCGGGCCGGAGGTGAAGTTCTGCCACGACAAGGAGTAGGTAATATTCTTGTATTTGCCGGTCTTGGGCAGCATTTGCTTCAGCAGGCCCATTTCCCGCAGTACCGCGCCGCCGGTGACCGTGTTGGTCGTGGTGTCCTGAACGCCGATGCCGATGTCCAAGGTTTCGGCGTGACCGGATCGGAGGCCGGCCGTAAGCGCCAGCGTCGCGGACAACACGGTCATAGCCAGTCGTTTACGGCGCAGAGTACCCATTCAGCCTCTCCTTGGTCGTGTTCAGAATTGCGTGATGTGGCCTAGAGGATTCCGGTGAGCCGTTGGCGGAATGCGGCACTGCGCTCATCCAGGCCGACCAGGGTCACGACTGATCCCAGGCCTCGGTATTTTGCTTCGATGGCGTCGAGCGCGGCGATGCTGGACGCGTCCCAGATCGGAGAGTGCGTCAGGTCGATCGTGACGTCGGTCGGATCGGCCGCGCAGGTGAAGTGTTCGTGCAGATCGTGGCTGCTGCCGAAGAACAGGGGGCCGTGCAGCACGTAGCGCACCGCATCGCCGTCGCCCAGCAGGGTGCGATGGGCGATCGTCCCCTGTGCCGCCTGCCGGGCGAAGACGATGATGGCGAGACCGACGCCGGACAGTATGCCGAGGGCGAGGTTGCCGGTGGCGACTGTGACCCCGACGGTCAGCAGCATGATGACGGTTTCCGACAGCGGCATGCGCTTCATGGTGCCGGGCCGGATGCTGCGCCAGTTCACCGTGCGTATGGCGACGATCATCATCACGGCGGCGAGGGCCACCATGGGGATGCGCGCCATCAGGCCGTCGAGGCTGGTCAGCATGGCGAGCAGCGCGAGTGCGGCCACGGCGGTCGAAAGACGGGTGCGGCCGCCGCCGATTTTTACATTGACGATGCTCTGGCCGATCATCGCGCAGCCGCCGATGCCACCCCAGCAGCCGGCCAGGATATTGGCGATGCCGAGTGCCCAGCACTCCTTGCCTTTGTTGGATGGGGTGCGGGTCAGGTCGTCAACGAGCCTGGCGGTCAGCAGTGTCTCCAGCAGGCCGACGAAGGCGACGCTGAGCGCGGTGGGCCAGATGATTTGCAGGGTTGCCAGATTGAGTGGCACCAGAAGCGGCGTCAGCCCTGGCAATCCGGCCGAGGCGGCTGCGTCGCCGCCGACATGCGGCACCTGGAGGTGGGCAAAGATAGCGATGGCCGTGGCGACGACGATGGCGACCAGAGCGGCCGGCACGACGGTCGTTGTCAGCCTCGGGAGCAGCAGGGTGATCACGGCGGTCACCGCGAACAGGGCATAGACCGCGGGATTGGTGCCGATGACGTGGGGCACCTGGGCGGAGAAGATAAGGATGCCGAGGGCGTTGACGAATCCGAGCATGACGGATCGGGGGATGAAGCGCGTCATGCGCGCCAGGCCGGTGGTGCCGAAGGCGACCTGGACGACGCCGGCGAGGATCACGGCGGGCAGCACGTAGGCGGTTCCGTGCGCCCGCACCATCGGGCCGATCACCAGCGCCACGGAGCCGGCCGCTGCTGTCACCATCGCCGGGCGGCCGCCCAGTATGGACATCACAAGGGCAAGGACGACGGAGGCGAAGAGTGCGACTTTCGGGTCGACACCGGACACGAACGAGAATGAAATGACTTCGGGGATCAGCGCCAGCATTGTGACGATGCCGGCGAGTCCTTCGCGGATGACCGTGCCAGGCGACCGCAAAAGCGCGGTCAGCTCCGCGGCGGGCGCGAAACGGGGGCGAGCCATGATGTCGTTGCCGGCCGTCATGCCAGGTGGCTCCGCGGTGCGGCGTTTGGGAGCGCGGCTGGCGAGGGGTTGGGGTCCATGGCGTGTTTCATGAGCAGACCCTAATGCCGAGACATCATGATGTCACTATGAACAAATAGGGAATATAGACTCCCGGAGACATTTTCTGTGCGGAATATTTAGCATCCCGTCAGGAATGCCTTTATATTAGGCATTTTCTGAACAAATTATGCCCATGTGCTAGCCATTGGTCGTTGGTGATTTTTTAAGGTGCCTCAGTGACCGCTGCTAGGCGCGGCGGCGTGCCAGGCGTGTCACGAAGCTGATCTGGTCGCCCCGGTAGTGGAGGCGCTCGTAGTCGATTGGGCGGCGCCCGGCACAATAGGACGTCCGTTCCACCAGGAAGATCGGACTGCCTAGGGGGACGTTCAGGGCGGCCGCGACGTCGGTGTTGGCGGCAATCGCTTCGAGCCGGTAATCGGCCTCGGTCAATGGCAGGTCGTATTTTTGTTCGAGGATGGTGAAGATCGGCTCGACCTCCAGATCGTTTGCCATCACTTTGATGCCCACGTCGTGCGGCAGAAAGGTCTCATCCAGCGACATTGGCGTGCCGTCGGCGAGACGGACGCGCCGGATACGAACGATGGGCACACCTTTTTCCAGATGGAGGTGTTCCGCCACCGTCTGCGCGGCGGGCATCACCTGCTGATCGATCAGACGCGCGGTGGCTTGTTTGCCGAGGGCCTGCATATCCTCGACGAAACCCGTGAGGCCGCTGAGTTCCTGGGTCAGCTTGGGGCTGGCAACGAAGGTGCCGCGGCCGCGGCGGATTTCGACGAGGCCGCGGCGGGCGAGATTTTGCACCGCGGCGCGAATAGTGGTGCGGCTGACCGCGAAATGGGCGATCAGGCTGTCCTCGGGCGGCAGTTGCGTCCCCGGCCGAAGTTGCCCGGTCTCGATGCCGGCGGCGAGGGCGCCTTCGACCTGGGCGTACAATGGGACACAGCTTGAGGTATCGATTCGCATGCCGGGCACACTATACCTTCGACATTATCATGTCATGACCGGATGATTTATGCCGGCATTAAGACCGTCAGTGGTTCAGGCGTGCGGCTGGGTTCGGGATTTGCCGGACGCGCCACGTTCGGCTAGGCTTCGCCACCTGCACCAGCAGACTGTGCCGCAAGATGAGTTGGCCAAGAGCACTAAGCCGCAGCGCCAGGAGATGGGTTTTCGTTCACGGAAGATGCTGCGCCGCGGTTTTGTGGCCGAATCGTCTTTTCCCGTCTTCAGGCGTGCGCCGTGACTGACATTCCCCCCGGCGCGGCGACGGCGGCTGGGGATGAACGTCCACAAAACACGACCGCGATCATCCGGGACAGAGTGTCGCGATCGCTGAATTTGTGGCTGATGTGCGGGCTTGCGCTCGGCATGGGCGTCGTCACCGGCTTTGGCGCCGTCGTTTTCCGAGCGCTGATCGGGTTGGTCCACAATGTCCTGTTTCTCGGCAAGCTGTCGTTTGCGTATGACGCCAGCGTATTCACCCCATTGGCGCCATGGGGCGCACTGGTGATTCTGGTGCCGGTGGTGGGTTCGATCGGCGTCACCTTCATCGTGAACACCTTTGCCCCGGAAGCGAAGGGGCACGGCGTTCCTGAAGTGATGGATGCGATCTATTATGGACGCGGCATCATCCGGCCGGTTGTCGCTGTCGCCAAGTCGCTGGCATCGGCGCTGGCGATCGGCAGCGGCGCCGCTGTCGGGCGCGAGGGACCGATCATCCAAATCGGGTCGGCACTGGGGTCCACCCTGGGTCAGTATGTAAAGATGTCGGTCGCGCAGCGCATCACGCTGGTGGCAGCCGGCGCCGGGGCCGGGATCGCGGCCACATTCAACACACCGATCGGCGGTGTGATGTTCGCGACCGAGCTGATGCTGCCGGAAGTCAGCGTCAACACGTTCCTGCCGGTCGCGATCGCCACGGGAAGCGCGACATTTATCGGTCGGCTGTTTTTCGGCGTGCAGCCGGCGTTCAGCGTCCCGGCGGACCTGGCGGTTATGCCGAGCCAACCGGAGAGCGCGCTTACGTTGGTGCTGTATGCGCTTCTCGGGGCGATCGTGGGTGTCGGGGCCGGGTTGTTCGTGCTCCTGCTGCATTGGACGGAGGATTTGTTCGATCGCATCCCGGGCAGTTACCTGCGCCACGCCGTGGGGATGCTTCTGGTCGGGATTCTGATCTACGTCCTGATGGTCAAGACCGGTCACTATTACGTGGAAGGTGTCGGCTACGCGACGATCCAGGCAACGCTCGCCGGCAATCAGTCCGGGACCTGGCTGCTGCTGGTGCTTTTCGGATGCAAGCTGCTCGCGACCACAACGAGCCTTGGATCGGGGTCGTCGGGGGGCATTTTCTCACCCTCGCTGTTCCTGGGCGCCACCTTGGGGGCCGCTTTCGCCAGCGTCGTCGGGCCGCTGGTGCCCGGGGTTCCGATCAGTCCGGCTGCCTTCGCCATGGTTGGCATGGGGGCCATGGTCGGCGGAGGCACCGGCGCGGCGATGACCGCGGTGACGATGATCTTCGAGATGACCCGCGACTACAACATCGTGCTGCCGATGATCCTGGCGGTGGCGTTCAGTCTTGGCGTGCGGCGGATATTGTCGGTGGAAAACATCTACACCATGAAGCTGGTGCGCCGTGGGCATGCGGTTCCGCGGGGGCTGCATGCGAACCTGTTCTTCGTTCGCAGGGCGCGCGATATCATGCTGCGGGATGTGGCGGTGCTGGACGAGGGGACGCGGTTTTCGGCGTTCCTGGCGATGTCCGAGAGCCTGGGTGGGTTGCGGCACGTCGTTGTCACCCGCCGAAGCCGCGTCGTCGGGGCGATCCGCATCAATATCGATCTGCGCCGAGCGGTCGGCGCGGCGGGGGCGGATGTGACGTTGGGTGAGTTGGCCCGGCCGCACTTCACGGTGGTGCGTGAGAACGCGGCCACGTTCGAGGTGATCGACCGGATGCGGCGCAAGGGGGCCGCGATGGCACTGGTGATCCCAGCGGCGGGCTATCCCAGCGCGACCCGCATACTGGGCGTGATCACCAAGGAACACATTGCGGACAGCGTGGCGGATAGCATTGCACTGTATGCCCGAGGATAGGCGTTCAGACCCTGAAAGGAGTGAAGATTCATGACGATCCCATTCCCAACTCCGCAGTGGCCGTCCGTTCTGCTCGAGGTCGGGCCGGAGGCCGATCGTGCCATTCTGCTGCGCGGCACCGCCGAAATTGCCGGCGCGCTGTACGACGTCATCGCGATCCGGATGGACCCGATCAGCATGACGGCCGACTTCCGGACCGATCTGCCACGGCAGGCGTATGCGGGTAGCGCCGTGCAGGACATTCTTGAAGACCTCGCGGGCCATGTGGAGATGACCGATGCGGCGCTGGTACACCTGCCGCCGGGCGGGTACGTGATGCTGATGATCCCGGCGGTGGAAGGGACTCTCGACTGAGCGGTTGGTGCGGGATGTATTCGCCATCCGGGGGTCGATCAAACATTCTTGATTACACGTTGCGGAATCGTTCTTGTCTTGCCGGAAACGAGTTCCGGCGGCCATAAGCCGCTGTGTGGGATTGCCTCGGCCGGTGGGTCGGCGATAATCGTCACTTCCATAATGCAGTTGGCGCGGTACATTAAATAATGGCCACGCAGGCAATTCGGCTTGCGTGGCTCATAAAGGGAGGAGAGGATCGCGATGAACAATGCCGCGGGAATGCGGTTTGAGTCGCGCCGCAAAAGGTGCCGTAGGACGCACGCGAAAAGGCTTGCGATGCTTCTGGCGCTGGGCGCGCTTTCGGTTGCCAGTGCGTCGGCGCAATCAACTGGCGGCGGCGGTAAGTATACGCAAGCGCAGGCGGCGGCGGGGAAGGAGACCTTCGACAAGACGTGCGCGATTTGCCATGGCGACCACCTGCAGGGTGGCGCGGGACCGGCGTTGGCCGGGCAACAGTTCTTGAGTGTTTCGCAGTTTCAGAAAATATCCGCCGAATACTTCTATCACTTTATGGCGACCCATATGCCGCTGACCAATCCGGGTAGCTTGACCAAAAAGCAATACATTAGCATTATGGCTTATCTACTGAAGGA
>DATAZJ010000475.1:0-3028 GCA_036272115.1 Rhodopila sp.
GCCAGGCTGCACGTGCGCGGCGCGGCGATCGATTGGCGCGGACTGGACCGCGGCCGGCCCAGGCAACGCGTCGATCTGCCCTTCTACCAGTTCCAGCGCCGGTTCGATTCACTGGACCAGCAGCCTGCCGCCCGCCCGCCTGCCGCCCGCCCGCCTGCCGCGCCCGATGCACCGCCGACCGCCACCACGGTTGCCGCCGGCTTTGCCGCCACCCGACGCCTCGGCCGCACGCTGCTGCACGATGCGCTGGCACACCTCGGCCTGTTCGACGCGCTCGGCGACGGCCCGACGGTGGCGGCGCTACAAGTCCGTCTCGGCGTCGTGCCCGCCTATACCCGCCTTTTCGCCTACCTGGTCGACATCATGGCACGCGACGGCGCACTGACGGTGTCCGGAGGCCAGGTAACGGCGTCCACCGCCGAAACCGCACCCGCCGACGCCGAAACGATCACCGCCGAACACCCCGGCATGGCCAGCATGGTGCGCCTGCTGGTCACCTGCCTGGACGCCTATCCCGCGGTGCTGTGCGGCACCCGCAACCCGATCGAGGTCCTGTTCCCCGGCGGCCGCCTGGACCTGGTGGAGAGCGTCTACCAAAGCGGCGCCATCGCCGACCACTTTAACCGGAATGTCGCCCAGACCGTCCTCGCAGCAATACGGGTCGCCGCCGGCCGCCCGGTCCACCTGCTGGAGATCGGCGCCGGCACCGGCGGCACGACGCAATCGGTGCTGCCCGAACTCGCCGCGGCAGGCATCGAACTGCGCTACGACTACACCGACGTCTCGTCCGCCTTCGTGCGCCAGGCCGCCACGCGGTTCGAGACCCGATATCCGTTCCTGCGCTTCGCCACGCTGGACATCGAGCGTGACGCGACGGCGCAGGGTTTCACCCTCGGCACGTATGACGTCGTCATCGCCGCCAACGTGTTGCACGCCACCCGCTCGATCGCCGATACGCTGGCCGCCGCCGCCGGCTTGTTGCGCCCAGGCGGCACGCTGGTGCTGAACGAGGTAACCCAGCCGCACGAATTCATCGGCATGACCTTCGGCCTGACGCCCGGCTGGTGGGCCTACGCCGACACGCCACTGCGGCAACCGCATTCGCCCGTACTGAGCCTGGCGGGATGGCGCCGCGCCCTGGCCGCCGCCGGCATGGGTTCGGTCGAGGCCTTGGGACTGGAGGGAGACGACATGGACAATCCGCTCCAGGCGGTCATCATCGCGCATCGGGACGGCACCAACACGGCGGCCACGGCGGACGGCCTGGCGACGATACGCGAACGCCTGGCCGCCCTGGTCGAGCGCATCTCCGGCATCGCCATCCGCCCGCACGACGACCAGACGAACCTGTTCGAACTTGGCCTCGATTCACTGCTGCTGATGCAGATCAAGCAGGGAATTCTTGGTGATTTCGGCGTCGAGGTCGACATGGGGCAGTTCTACGAGCAACTGTCCACCCCCGTTCGATTGGTTGCTTTCATCGCGCAACGCCACGCGCCGGCCGCCCTCCTGATGCCGCTATCGGCCCCGGCGGCGCCCGTTCCTCCGTCCCCCGTTCCTCCGCTCCCCGTCGCCATACCCGCGCTCGCGCCACCGCCGATCACGCCGCCACCGGCCGTCGTTCCCGTCGCCGCCTCCGACGCCATCACGCATCTGCTCGAACAGCAGCTTGAGGTGATGAAGCGGCAGATCGACCTGCTGGCCGGTCGTGCGCCGCCGATCCCGTCGACCCCGCCGGCCGCACCGGCATCGGTCGCCGCCGCAGCCCGGCCGGCCGCCCGAACGGCCACACCGGCACCGATCGCGGCGATGCCCGCCATCGTGCCGCGCACACCGGCCGTGCCCCCCGCCGCACCGTCGAAGGCCGCGCTCTCCCCACGCCAGATCACCTTCCTCGACGCGCTGATCCGTCGCTACACCGCCCGCACCGTCCGCTCCAAAGCCAACGCCGAACGCGCCCGTCCGGTGCTGGGCGACTGGATCGCCACCATCGGCTTCCGCCCGGAACTGAAGGAGATGATCTATCCCATCGTCTCGGTCGGCTCTGAGGGCAGCCACATCCGTGACCTGGACGGCAACGACTACATCGACCTCGCCATGGGCTTCGGCGTCGGTTTCTTCGGCCACCGTCCCCCCTTCGTCGTCGAGGCCGTGCGCGAACGCCTCGACCGCGGCTTCGAACTGGCCACCCAGTCCGACCTGGCCGACGACACCGCCCGCCTGGTCCACGAACTGACCGGCTGCGAGCGCGTGGTGTTCAGCAACACCGGCACCGAGGCGGTGATGACCGCCTTCCGCCTCGCCCGCACCGTCACCGGCCGCCGCCGGGTCGTGCATTTCAAGAGCGCATTCCACGGCTTCTACGACGGCGTCATGGCCTTCGGTTCGCCGGCAGGCGCGATGCCGATGGTGCCCGGCATCGTGCAGAGCCAGGTCGACGACGTGCTGGTGCTGGAATACGGCAGCCAGGCCGCGCTGGACATCATCGCCGCGGAGGCCGCCACCCTGGCCGGCGTGATGGTCGAACCGGTGCAGAGCCGCAACCCCGACCTGCAACCCCGCGAATTCCTGCACGCGCTGCGCCAACTGACCGAGGCGCACGGCATCGCCCTGATCTTCGACGAACTGGTCACCGGTTTCCGCATCCATCCCGGCGGCGCGCAGGCGCATTTCGGCGTGACGGCCGACATCGTCACCTACGGCAAGATGATCGGCGGCGGCCTGCCGGTCAGCCTGATCGCCGGCAAGGCCCGGTTCATCGACGCGATCGACGGCGGCGCATGGCGCTACGGCGACGCCTCGCGGCCGAACGCGACCATGACGTTCTTCGGCGGCAATGGTGCGCAGCGCGGCTTCACTGCCGTATTCCAGCACCAGCACGTCGTCGACCTGGCTCTGCACGATGCCCGGCACCATCGGCATCGCACCCGCCGCCGACCCGTAGGCCATCACGCCGTCATAGAAACCGTGAAACGCGCTCTTGAAGTGCACGACCCGCCGGCGGCCGGTGACGGTCCGTGCCAGCCGG
>DATAZJ010000476.1:0-5166 GCA_036272115.1 Rhodopila sp.
TAGTCGTCGGCCCCGGCCTCAAACCCCGCAATGCGGTCTTCCGGGGCGCCGCGGGCGGTCAGCAGCAGGATCGGCAGGCTATGGCTTTGCTCCTGCCGCAGGGACTGGGTCAGGTCGAGGCCGCTTTCGCCCGGCATCATCACGTCCAGGACCATCAGGTCGGGGTTGATCGCGCGCAACTGGGTGCGAGCCTCGGCGGCGTCGGCGGCGTCGGTGACGCGGAAACCCTGCCCCGACAAATAGCGGGAAAGTTGTTTGCGTAGCCGGGGATCATCTTCCACCACGAGAATGTGGCAGTCGTCCGTCGCTTCGTTTGCCATCGCGTCCGGTATCCTCCCTGTCAGGCGTCCTCCGGCGAACCCGTGCCGTCCATATAGTCACGCGCGCCCTTGTCCATCATGGCACGCATGACGGCGCGAAATCCTTGTACCGCCTGTGGGCCGGCGGTCCGGTAGGCCTGGGCGATCCGTTCGCGCTGGGCGCCGAACAGCCGGGCTTCCAGTGCCTGGCCTTTGTCGGTGAGCGTCAGAAGGCGCAGGCGGCGATCCTCGTAGCCGGGGGCCTGCCTGACGTAGTCCTGATCGACCAGGGCATTCAGCACGCGGGCCAGAGACTGCTTGGTGATGCGCAGGATCGCCAGCAGGCCGGAGACGGTGATGCCCGGGTTGCGGCCGATGAAGTGCAGCGCCCGGTGATGCGCCCGCCCCAGGCCGGGTTCCTCCAGCACCTGGTCGGCGACATTGGTGAAGCCGCGATAGGCGAAGAAGAGCAGATCCTGGGCGAGGCGCATCTCGGCGTCCCCCACATCGACAACCGGCGTGGGCGGCGGCAGTTTGGGCGGCGGGACGAACCTCGATTCGCGGGCCTTGGCTTTTAGCATGCCTGATATTCGCTCCCGAAATAGGTCAGCAATGTTGACGTAATACGCGGTCGCGTTTTAAGTTGGCGTTGCTGAGAGCAACAAAATTACGGAGAAGGCGCCCATGACGTTGCTTCCTTTCGACGACCGGGACGGCTGGCTGTGGCTGGACGGGTCCCTGGTTCCCTGGCGCGATGCCAGGCTGCATGTTCTATCGCATGGCCTGCACTATGCCAGCGCCGTCTTCGAGGGCGAGCGGGCCTACGCGGGTAACATCTTCCGGCTGCGCGATCATACGCAGCGGCTGATCAACTCCGGCCGGATCCTGAGCTTCGACATTCCGTGGTCGGCGGCGCAGATCGATGCGGCGTGTGAGGCGGTGTTGAAGGCCAACGGGCTGACCGACGGATATGTGCGGCCGATCGCCTGGCGGGGATCGGAGCAGTTGGCGGTGTCGGCGACGGGGACGTCGATCCACCTCGCGATCGGGGCATGGCCGTGGCCGAGTTATTTCGGGGCGGAGCGGATGCAGGGGATCCGGGTGGGTGAGGCGGAGTGGCGGCGGCCGGCGCCGGAGACCGCACCGGTGCATGCCAAGGCGTCGGGGCTCTACATGATCGGGTCGCTGGCCAAGCTGAAGGCGGAGCAGGAAGGCTATGCGGACGCGCTGATGCTGGACTGGCGCGGGCTGGTGGCGGAGACCACGGGGGCGAATATCTTCTTCGTCATCGACGGCGACCTGCATACGCCGGTTCCGGACTGCTTTCTGGACGGGATCACAAGGCGGACGGTTATCGCGCTGGCGAAGCGCAATCAGATGAAGGTGATCGAACGGCAGATCAAGCCGGAGGAGCTGACCCGCGCGACCGAGGTTTTCCTGGCCGGAACAGCGGCCGAGGTGACGGCGGTGCGCGAGATCGGCGCGCATCGGTTCACGCCGGGCGCGATTACGGAAACGCTGATGACGGATTACGACCGGCTGGTGTTGCAGTCGCCGGAGGAGGTCGCTCGGGTCGTCGCCTGACGGGGCGGCCTTTTGTCCGAACCGGGATTGCGCCATCGTGGTGTGGCCTGTCCTGGAGCCGGTGATCTCGCCAGGCACAGGAGTCCCGCGTGACCGAGACCGACGTTGTGATCATCGGGGCCGGGCTGGCGGGTCTGGGTGCCGCCGCCGCGGTGCGGGATGCCGGCCGGCGGGCCGTGGTGCTGGAAGCGTCCAGCCGCGTCGGCGGCCGAGCCTGGACGGCGCATCCGGCGGCTCTGGGTGGCGTGTGGTTCGACATGGGGGCGATCTGGTTCCACGACGCGGAGCATAATCCGCTGGTGCCGATCGCTCGTGCCGCCGGCGATGCGCTGCTGCGGTCCGATGAGATCCGGCAGGAACGCACGTTTGTGGGGGACCGGCTGGCGACCGATACCGAACTGGCCGGTTACCAGGACGCCTGGCCGCGGTATGAGGCGGCGGCAGACGCGATCCTGGCGGCCGAGGGCGATGTCTCGTTGGCCGAGGTCACACGCAGGCTGCCGGACGACCCGTGGGCGGCGACGATCGAGGCCTGGGAAGGCCCGGTGATCTGCGCGGTGGACGCGGACAAGTTCAGTGCGCTGGACTGGCGGCGCAACGGGCTGGGCGGCAGCAATCTGCTGCCCGAGGGCGGGGTCGGGGCGTTCGTGCAGCGGCGGCTGGTGCAGGGGCTGGATATACGGCTGAACGCGCCGGCGACCCGGGTGCGCTGGGGTGGGCCAGGTGGGCGGGTGGTGGTCGAGACCGCCGCCGGATCGGTAGCCGCCGGGGCGTGTATCGTCACGGTTTCGACCGGCGTGCTGGGAAGCGGTGCGCTGGTGTTCGATCCGGTTCTGCCGGCGCGCGTCACAGAGGCAGTGCGGGCGCTGCCGATGGGACTGGCGGTGAAGGTTGCGCTGCGTGCCTCCGGGCCGGATCGGCTGGACCTGCCGGGGCATTGTTCGGTCGACCGCATCCTGGACCGGCAGGGCGATCCGTTGATGCCGTTCCAGTGCTGGCCGTTGGGGCGCGATTACGTGCAGGGCTGGATCGGCGGATCGGTTGCCTGGGACCTCGCCAGGCAGGGCGACGCGGCTGCGGTGGACTTCGCGCTGTCCTATCTGCGGCGGGCGTTCGGCGGCCGGGTGGACCGGTTGTTCGCCGGCGGTGCGTCGCTGGTCACGCACTGGGATGCCGATCCCTGGGTGCGCGGGGCGTATTGCTATGCGGTGCCGGGGTCGGCGCATGCCCGGGATGCGCTGGCGGAGCCGGTGTCGGATGGGCACCTGATGTTCGCCGGCGAGGCGTGCCATGTCGGGTTCGCGGGCACCGTGGCGGGGGCTTGGATCAGCGGGCGGACGGCGGCTGGGGTGGCGCTGGCGACGGTGGGGTAGTCGTTTCGGTCAGCCGACGACCGTGAGACGCAAAAGAGCCCCCATCGGATCGAAGTCGGGTTCGTCGTCGAGCAGTTCGTGGCCATTTTCGATGCAGAACGTTCCGATCAGGACGTCGATGGCTTTGTTGGAGAACCTCGGCATTGCGAGATCGCCGACGATCAGCGGCGCCTGACCGGATAGTTCGAACAGGCGCGTGACCGGCATGGTCCGCTGGTCACCGAGCGGCGCGATCCAGACCGAACTATCCACGACGATCGAGACTCGCGCCGCTGCCGGCTGGCTTCGAGATCGCCGTCCCAGCCGAGACCCACCATGTCCGCGACTGTCGGTCGTGATGCGGCGAGGCGAACCAGCAGACGCAGACCGGCCTCCACCGTGGCTTTCCTGGTCTTGGCGCCGGTCACCTGGACGGCCTGGGCCATCAACGTGTCGTCAATGTCGATGTCGGTTGCGCATTGAGGGCTCGATGTGCATCTGGGGGGGACGATATGCACGTAGCCGCGGGCGGCATCAGGCTGAACGCCCCCCCTGCCCGCCTCGCGCCTGCTTCGCCATTTGCACCAGTTCACGCCGCACGTCGCCGGCATCCTTTACCGGTGCCGACCAGGCGAATCTGACGGTCCGGTCCACCAGTGCGAGGTCGAAGCCGTCCACATCGGCCGTGACCATCCGCCAGTCGCCCACCGATCCGGCGATCGCCGCGAGCGCGTCCGGATGATCCTGGTTGCAGTGCGCCAGGATTCCCGGTTCGGCTCCCAGCAGCGCCGCCACGACAGCCGCATCCGACGTAAGGTCCGCTGCCTTCAGCCGGAACGCCCGGGCGAAGCCGCCCACCAGCAGTCCCGCCGCGGGCCCGATCCGCCATGTCGCGAAGTCACCGAAACCGGCATACTGCGACGCGTAGGGATGCACAGCGAGGTAGCGTGCCTTCAGAGCCGGGTCGTCCACGATCTGCGCCAGACCGGTGACCGTGATCCTGGGCGCGGTCTGCGGGTTGGCCGATTCGGATGGCCCGCTCACCATCACCGAACAGCGGGGATCGGCCATCAGGTGCCGCGTGTGCTCCGACAGGCGGGACAGCAACAGCAGCAACGCCCCATCCGGCATGCAGGCCGGGGTGACCAGGGAAGCGAATGGCTGCCCGGCGGCAGTGGTCGCCAGACACCCGCCGCGGGCCGCTCGCAGCAGGCAGCGGGCCTGGAAGGTAGGCGGTTGCTCCGCTGGGCTTCCATCCGCTGGGCTTCCATCCGCTGGGTTTCCATCAGCGGGACTTCCATCAGCGGGACTTCCATCAACAGATGATGATGCCATATTTCGTTCACCTCCCGTCCGCAATCCGCCACAATCGCTCGCCATATCGTGCTACCACGGCGCCGAGACCATCAAGGAATCCGCAGATGAAGCAGACCATCGCCCTGGTCGATGACGACCGCAACATTCTGACCAGCGTCTCCATGACCCTGGAGCAGGAGGGGTTTACCGTCCGCACCTATACCGACGGTGAAAGCGCCCTGCAGGGCCTGACCGCCAAGCCGGTGGATCTGGCCGTGCTCGACATCAAGATGCCGCGCATGGACGGGATGGAACTGCTGCAACGGCTGCGTCAGCGCAGCACCATGCCGGTGATCTTCCTGACCTCGAAGGATGAGGAGGTGGACGAGTTGATGGGGCTGCGGCTGGGCGCCGACGATTATATCACCAAACCGTTCAGCCAGCGGCTGCTGCTGGAGCGGATCAGGGCATTACTGCGCCGCAATGAAGCCGGCAAGGCCGAGGGCTCCGGCGCCGCGCCCGGCGGCGTGATGTCCCGCGGCGATCTGGTGCTGGATGAGACCAAGCATCAGTGCTTGTGGAAAAATGAAGACATTCAATTGACGGTCACCGAATTCCTGCTGGTCAAGGCGCTC
>DATAZJ010000477.1:0-5632 GCA_036272115.1 Rhodopila sp.
CGCTGTCGGGCCTGTCGCGCATGTTGGTGCGGGCGACGTCGCCGCCCTTCGGTTCCTCGAGCTTGATTACATCGGCGCCAAGGAAGCCAAGGATCTGGGCACACGCCGGTCCGGCCTGGTTGTGCGTCATGTCGATGACGCGAATGCCGTTCAGTGCCTGACTCATCGGATTTCCCCCCGGAGCGTAATTGCCAAAGCGTGATTGCCAAAGCGTGATCGCCTGAGGCCAACGGCCGGAAGGCGTGAATCACGCGAAAAGATATGCTTCTACGCGACGGCTTCCAATGTCGATCCCGTATCGAGCGTGGTTGCCCGCCGCAGATCGCGCGGCTTGTTCTCATCATGCGGGCGGCCGCGGTGCATCGTCCAGCGGTTGTCCCAGATCACCAGGTCGCCCACCCGCCAGCGATGGCTGTAGACGAAACGATCCTGCGTCGCGTGGGCGTTCAGATCGACCAGCAGCAGCCGCCCGTCGGCCACCGGCCAGCCCGAGATGTGCGAGGCATGCGCCGACAGATACAGGCTTTTGCGTCCCGTCACCGGATGGCGTCGCACCAGGCGCTGGCGCGACGGCGGATACTGCTCACGTTCGCCGGCTGGAAACTCGGTAAAGCCGATCTGTGCGCGCGACCAGAACACGTCGTGTTCGGCGATCAGCGGATCGACGGCTTCCTGCGTCGCCGCCGGCAGCGCGTCGTATGCGGCGCGCATGTCGGCGAACTCGGTCTCGCCGTTGCCGAAGGAACTTTGCGGCGGCAGTACAATCGCGTGCAGCATGCCAAGCACCACAGGCACCGGCATGTAGGATGCATCGGTATGCCACAGACGGTTGCCCAATCCGTCGAGCCGCCGCCGGTCGTCAAGCGCCCGGACGTTGTTGTCGACATCGAGGTTGGAGATGTCGCCGATCTGTGGGATCGCCAGGCGCCGCCGTCCCGGCCGCGCCGCGGAGCGGCCGATTTCGAGCGGGCCGAAATGACCGGCGAAATCGCGCAATTGCGCATCGGTCAGCTGCTGGTCACGAAAAATCAGCACCGGATAGGCATCGATCGCCGCCTGGATCGCCGCGACCGCGCCCGGATCGAGCGGCCGGGAAAGGTCCACGAAACCGGCCTCGGCGGCGAAGCCTGGATGCAGTTCCTGGGTGTGAATGGACATTGTCGTCGCCTCCCCCCGCATCCTGCGTGGGTTGCGGACGCGGTGCAAGGTTCGCACCAAGGGGTCGCTCCATGGACGCCTATTGGGGCCGCCCATTGGGGCCGCCTATTGGGGCTGATCGGCGGCAACGGAAAATCGTATGCATATTGTTACAATATGCCCGGCGCGTTCGTGCCGGATCGGCTATACTCGCAACGGCAATGATTCTATACGATCGACACGGTTCGGGCACGATCCCGGATTGCGCCCCTGGAGAGACCTGATGACCGGCCTGACCATAACCAGCAATTCGGCGAGTGGCTATTATCTCGACAGCACCGCCCTCAACCCGGTCACGGTCGCCGCCGGCGTAACGATCAGCAATGCCAATTTGCCCGCGCTCGGCACGGAACAGGCGACTTACTGGACTATTGTCAACTCCGGCACATTGCGGGCGACGGGAAACAACGGCCTCAGCGACGGGATACTGCTGTACAGCAGCGGCGGAGCGGTCACCAACGCGAAAGTCGGATCGATCAGCGCATACGCGGTGGGCATATCGGTCGCGGGCACCGGCACGGTGACCAACCACGGGACGATCACGACGACGGGAACCGGCGGCGCTGGCTACACCTATCCGTCGGGCGGGTCGTTCACCGCGACATCGGCCGGCGTGGTGGCAGGCGGCGGCGGGGTCTACAATGCCGCCGGCGGCCTGATCGCCAGTTACCTTGACGGCGTTGCCATCGGCGGCGGCGGTTCGGTGGTGAATGCCGGAACCATTCTCGCCACCAACGAATTTGTCGGCTTTGGTGTGGTGCTGGCCGCCGGCGGCAGCGTCACCAATACGCTGAACGGCGTGATCCACGGCGGCGACGATGGCGTGCTGACGTTCAAGGACGCGGCGACGGTCGTCAATCAGGGCGACATCGTCGGCGGTGACGATGGCATACAGGCCTTCAACGCCACGGCCCGGGTCATCAACCAGGGTTACATCGGCGGCCACAGCAATCTTGGTGTCAGCCTGGGGGACGGCGGGTCCCTGACCAATGGCTCGACCGGCGTCATCTACGGGTATCGCAGCGGCCTGCAGAGCTATGGCGACGGGTCCGTAACCGTGACCAACGCTGCCAACGGCACCATTGTCGGCGGCGAACGCGGCCTGCGGACCTACGGCGACGGTTCCGTGACCGTGACCAATGGTGCCGGCGGCACCATCGCAGGCGACGCGTATGGCGTGTTCACGGGGGCCGGCAACGTCAGCACTGTGACGAACGCGGGATTCATCGCCGGATATACTGTCCTCGGCGTCGTTTTTCTCGGTGGCGGGACCATCGACAACCAGACGCTCGGGCGCATCGGCGGGGGGGTGGACGGGATCTACACGGGCGGCAGCACTGTCTCGACAATCATCAACGACGGTGCTGTGTACGGCTATAATTTCGCCGGCGCCCTGATGGTGTCCGGGGGCACCCTGATCAACGCGGGCAGCCTCTCCGGGCCGGTCTACGGCGTCCGGTTCACCAACCAGCCGGGCACGGTCCACAACACCGGCAGCATATCGGCGAGTTCGGTGTTCCAGTCGACCGACAGTTCGTTCGACGCCGCCGGCGTGCTGCTGACCGATGGCGGCGTGGTGACCAACGGCGCGGGCGGCGCCATCCGGTCCAACTGGATCGGTGTTCAGTTGGTGGACGCCCCCGGCACGGTCGTGAACACGGGCAGCATCTCCGGCGTGGCCTACAAGCACGGCGCCGGCGTCCAACTGGCCGACGGCGGCGTGGTGACCAACGGCGTCGGCGGCGTCATCACCTCCGAGTGGATGGGTGTGCAAATCGGCGCCTCCACGGCGGTCAGCGTGGGCGGCACGGTGATCAACCAGGGCATCATCCTGGCTGCCGACAGCATCGGCGACGGCGCCGGGGTATGGATCCACGGGCCGGGCGCGATCACCAATGCCGGCACGGGACTGATCAGTGGCGGGGCCTTCGGCATCGTCGCCTACTACCAGACCACGGTGGTGAACCAGGGCACGGTGTTCGGAACGGAATATGCGTTCGACGCGGTTCATGCCGGCTTCGCCGATCGCGTCATCGACCTGCCGGGCGGCGTGTTCTCCGGCGTGGTGGACGGCGGCAACACGATCGGGTCCGCCATCTACAGCACCCTGGAACTGGCCAGCGGGTTTTCCACCGGCACCATCGTCAATATCGGCACCTTTACCGATTTCGGGCGGATCGCGCTGGACGCCGGCGCGACGTGGGCGGTGGGCGGCAGCTTCGCCGCGGGCGAGACCGCCGCGTTCGGCGGCAGCCACGCCGAACTGGTCCTGACCAGCCCGTCCGCCGCCTCCGGCGCGATCATGACCGGTTTTGCCGCCACCGATACGATCGCCCTGGCCGGCATCACCGACGTGACCAAACTGGCGTTCAACGGCAACACCCTGGTGGTTTCGGAAAGCAGCGGTCCCGGCCTGACGCTGCGGTTCGCCGCCCCGGAAGCCCTGACCTACAGCGTGGTCGGCGGCGCCACCGACATCACCGTCCCCTGCTTCCTGCCGGGCACCCACATCCTGACTGACATCGGTGAGGTGCTGGTGGAGAAACTGCGTGTCGGCGACAGCATCGTCACCCAAAGCGGCCACGCCAGGCGGTTGTGCTGGATCGGGCATGGGCGTGCCCTGGCGACCCGTGGCCAGCGCGGTCCGGCGACGCCGGTGATCGTGCGCAAGGGTGCCCTGGCGGACAACGTGCCGGACCGCGACCTGCACATCACCAAGGGCCATTCGCTTTACCTCGACGAGGTGCTGATCCCGGTGGAGTTCCTGGTGAACCACCGCAACATCCTGTGGGACGACCGAGCACAGGAAGTGAGCGTCTACCATCTGGAACTGGATGCGCATGACGTGCTGATCGCCAACGGCGCGGCGGCCGAGAGCTACCGCGACGATGGCAACCGCTGGCTGTTCCAGAACGCCAATGCCGGGTGGGATCAGCCGCCGAAGCCGCCCTGCGCGCCGGTGCTGACCGGTGGGGCGGTGGTGGACTCGGTGTGGCGGCACATTCTCGATCGCGCCGGACCGCGTCCTGGCCAGCCGCTGACCGACGATCCGGATCTGCATCTGCTGGTCGATGGCGTGCGCGTGGAGGCTGCCGAACGGCAAGGTCCGGTGCATGTGTTCCGGCTGAAATCCCGCCCGGACGGCGTCTGCATCGCCTCCCGCGAAGTGGTCCCGGCGGAGCTCGGGCTGGCGCGCGATCCTCGCTCCCTGGGCGTGGGGTTGCGCCGCGTGGCGGTGCGCCAGGGTACCAGATTCGTGGTGCTGAAAGCCGATGATGCCAGGCTGGCGGACGGGTTCCACCCGTATGAGGCTGCGTCCGACCTGCGCTGGACCGATGGCCGCGCCACCCTGCCCGCCGAGGCGTTCGCCGGCTTCACCGGTTCGGTTGAAGTCGCGGTGCATCTTGCGGCGACCACGCAATACCCGAATGAGGGTGCCGCCGCGGCTTAGGGCGATTTCCCCGGTGTGCCGGGGCCGGTGTTGATGAGCACTGTGTCTACGCCGTGGCGCTATGATGATGAATGGCACCGGTTCTGCCCCGTCACGTCAAGGCGACGAGCTTGTTCGCCGCCTCAAGTGGCCAACTGCGCTCAGAAGGCATCTTGCTTGATTGAGTTGCCTTAATCTGATAACCACATGTCGTGACGGAGCCACGCGACCCGACCTTCGATGTGCTGCTGGACCTCGACGGACAGGTGCTCTTCGTCGACCCGGAGGGCGGCCACTGGGTCCGGTTCGTGGTCACTCGAGTGCCGGTATCATCAGAGAAGCCGCACGGGCTGGATTACTCGCTGACGTTGCATGGTCCGGATGGCGAGCGGCTGGTCGGCTTCGACAACGCCCATCCGGTGGCGCGGCAAAGGCGCGGCGAGCCGCAGGACCATCGCCACCGGCTGCGGACGATCAGGCCTTACGAGTACCAGGACGCGGCAACCTTGCTCGGCGATTTCTGGCAGACGGTGGATGCGGTGTTGCGCGAGAGAGGAGTGATCCCATGACGACGTTGAAGGTGGGCATCGCCAGCTATGAGGACATGAAGGCCCGCACCATGGCCGTGGCGCGCGGCGAGCACCGCATCGCGCCCGACGAGCCGAAGGTGTGGTTCACCTCGACCGAGTCCTTCGCCAAGGTTCTGTCGGCCGGCAACCGCGCGCTGCTGCGCGTCATCGCCGAGAAGGCGCCCGGCTCGCTCGACGAGTTGGCCCGGATCACCGGCAAGGCCAAGTCCAACCTGTCGCGTACGCTGAGGACCATGGAAGGCTACGGCCTGGTCCGCCTGGAACGCGGCGAGCGCGGCCGGATCACGCCCAAGGTCATGCACGACCGCGTGGAACTCGATTTGCCGCTCACCCTGTCGCGGAAGGCAAGCTGAGCGACGTCTCCTTGAACGGGAGCTGAACAATTGAACGAGCGAGAGATAGTCGCCACGGCATG
>DATAZJ010000478.1:0-6436 GCA_036272115.1 Rhodopila sp.
GGGGGCGAACAGTTCTTCTACATCCGCCTCGGTCATCGTCAGGGCGCCGCCGTGTTCGGCGTCCATCACGCTGGCGACGATGGCGCGCTTCTTGTCCTTCAGCACCTCCATCTTTTCCTCGATCGTCCCCAGCGTCACCAGCCGATGCACAAAAACCTTCTTGGTCTGGCCGATGCGGTGTGCCCGATCCGTCGCCTGGTCCTCGACCGCCGGGTTCCACCAGGGATCGTAATGGATCACCGTATCGGCGGCGGTCAGGTTCAAGCCGACACCGCCGGCCTTCAGGCTGATCAGGAACAACGGCACATCGCCGGCCTGGAATTTCTTCACCGGTGTGGCGCGATCCCTGGTGTCGCCGGTCAGTTTCACGAACGGAACGCGGTCGTCCTCCAGGCGGGTCTGGATCAGCGCCAGCATCTCGGTGAACTGGGAGAACAGCAGCACACGGCGGCCCTCGGCGAACATGACCCCCAGCATATCCATCAGCCGATCCAGCTTTGCCGATCCGGCCTTCGTCTTTGCAACGGTTTTCAGTTTCAGCAGCCGCGGATCACAACAGGCCTGGCGCATTTTCAGCAGCGCATCGAGGATGATGATGCCAGACCGAGCCAAGCCTTTTTGCGCGATGGCGGCTTGGACCTTGGCGTGCATGGACAGGCGGATGGCCTCATAGATCGCCCGCTGGTTGGTTTCCATCTCGACCGGCTCAATGATCTCGGTCTTCGGCGGCAATTCGGTGATGACCTCTTCCTTGGTCCGCCGCAGCATGAACGGACGAATGCGGCGGGTGAGAAGATCCTGCCGCTCGATATCGCCGTGCTTTTCGATCGGCGTTCGGTAGCGGGTCTTGAACGACTTCTGCCCGCCCAGAAAACCTGGGGCCAGGAAGTCGAACAACGACCACAACTCTCCCAGATGATTTTGCAACGGCGTCCCCGACAGGCATAGCCGCTGCCGAGCCTTCAGGCGCAGCGCCTGCCGTGTCGTTTCGGCATTGGGGTTTTTGATCGATTGCGCCTCATCAAGGATCACCGCGTGCCAGTCCTGGGCCAGCAGCACCTCGTGATCCCGGGTCAGCAACGGATACGTGGACAACACCAGGTCGTGCTTGGGAATTGCCGCGAACCCGGCCTTGCGGGCCGAACCGTGCAGCGCCAGGATCGACAGTTCGGGTGCGAAACGGCGTGCTTCGGCCGTCCAGTTCGGAATCAGGCTGGTCGGGCATACGATCAGCGACGGACGGTCCAGCCGGCCCGCGACTTTCTCGATCATCAGGTGCGCCAGGGTCTGCACCGTCTTGCCGAGGCCCATGTCGTCGGCGAGTACCCCGCCCAGCCCGGCCGATGCGAGGAATTGCAGCCAATCGACTCCCTGGCCCTGATAGGGCCGCAACGTTGCCAGGAACGTGTCCGGCACCACCGCTTTCGGAATGCCGCCGGATTGGCGCAGCGTCCGGCCCAGTTCGCGCAGCGCCTCACCGCCGCGCCAGATCAGGCCGGTGCGTTCTTCCAACCCCGCGAGATCGGCCGCATCCAGCCGCGAGAAGCCAATACGCTCACTGTCGGCATCGATCCCGCCGCCGGCCCACAGTTCCAGCAGCGCCTGCAACGTCGGACGAATGCGCCCCATCGGCAACGACAGCAACCGGCCATCCGGCAGGGTCAGGATGAACGGCTTGTCGTCGGGTCCCTCGGCCAGCACGGCGGCTTCGGGGCGGGCGATCAGCCGGACCAGCGCCGGGACCAGGTCGACCCGCTCGCCATCCACCATCACACCCAGATGCAGTTCCAGCCAGTCGATGCCGGAGCCTTCGACAAGTTCGGCGTCGATTTCGTCATCCGCCGACAGCACCTGGACCGGGAAATCCGCATCGACGTCGACGATCCAACCGGCGCGGCGCAGCCTGGGCACTTCCTGGGTGACGATCTGCAGCCAGGTCGGATTGGGGCCATACTCGCGCAGGGCAAAATCGTCGGTATGCGCGTGCTGGTAGTAGACCGGAACGACCTCGTGTACCGATCCGAAGCCAAGGCTGGTCAACTCGGCCAAAGCGCTGGCCTCGGCGGCACGATTGCGTTCGACCTCAAACAGCGTGCCGTCGATGACGGTGATCCGGGGCAGCGGCCGCAGGCTGCGGGGCAGGGTGACGGACCCATATTGATACGACAACCGAACCAGTGGCACGGCATACAGACCGCGGCCGAGGACCTTGGCTGACCCGCGGCCATAGCTGGGATCGCTGGGCAGCGTGCCGCTGATCAGCCGCAGATGCGGCCGCATTGCCTCCCGGACCGGCTCAGGAGGTTGCAACTCGGCCGGCACCGGCACCTTGGCCGACGGCATGCGGCGGGACAGTTGCGCCCGCACCTCGGCGGCGGCTTCCGGTGGAATGGACGGCGCATCCAGCAGCCGCGTGACCACCCGCTGCGGCAGATCGACACCGACCGGTCCCATCACGCCAGTGGCCGGATCGGCGTACCAGGGGGCGGGGATGCGGACCCCGACCAGGCTTTCATCCAGCGCCAGCGTGGCCTGTTGCGAGGCATCCGGCCGGGTGATCCAGGTGATCTGGCCTTGCCGTTCGGGGCCTTCCTTCAAGGCGGGTCCCTCGGCGGTGCCCCATCGGGCACGCCCGGTGGCAAGGATGCGGCGCAGCGTGTCGTTCGGATCGTCATCGCCCTGCGGCGCGGCATAACCGCTGCGGCGGGACAATCGGGACAGGATAATCAGGTCAGACGGGCGGATGTATTTCGCCGGCGTATGGATCTGGTTCGGCGCATAGCGCTTGATCGTGCCGGGCCTGTTGTCTTTCCGCAGCGTGACCGTCATCGGATCGATCCGCAGTTGCGCCACGCCGGTCGCGTTGGGGGCTGCATCCAGCACGTAGAACACCCGGGAGCGCATCGCGGCGGGGTAGTCCTCCGTCAGTTCTTCGTCCTCGCGATCGAAATCCGCCAGCCAGGTCTGGATCTGCGCCGGCAGCGCCGCTGACGCCTGGGCCTTGGGCGATGCCGGAAACAGCGAGTCCTGATGGCGCGGGACCAGCAGTTCCTTGCGCTGGGCCGCGATCAGCACCGCCGCGAGATGCTTGCAGCCGCGTCCCACCGGGCAGGAGCAGGCGCCGGCGATCTTGATGCCGTTGGTGGGGGAACGGCTGACCTTCAGGCTTTGCACATAGGGGTCGGGCCGTGTGCCCTGGGTCGTCGCGGTGATGACGGCGCCGCGGTCGGCGATCTGCAGGTCCTGGACGCGTCCGCGCTGTTCATAGGAACGGCCGGCCGTCAGCGTTCCTGGCGGGAATATCCGCCGGATATCGCCTTCACGTATTGCCAATGAGGGATCGATGTCAGGGGCGATGGGCACGATATGCATATACCGAAGATGCGGACAGCGTTCGAGTCGTGACCAGAGGTTGAGATATCTGAATTTGGCATGGCGGTCACCGCCCCCGGTCTTCCTCGCGGCAGGCGGCATGAGGGAGGCCTGATGCTGCCTGGCCTCACCTGTAAATTGCGGCCGGCCCGAGTCGTTCCGCTGCCGGCCTCGCATCCCGACGATCGTCAGGCCTGACGCCTATCCCGCCGCCAGCGTCCGCATCGCCGCGTTGCGCTCGAACAGCTTCAGCAGCACGCGAACCGCCAGGCCGCGTTTTGTTTCCAGTCCCGGATCGCGCGACAGCAGCACCGCGGCGTCGCGATGCGCCATGTGCAGCAGGTGTTCGTGCGCATCCGGATCGGCCAGTTTGTAGCCAGGCAGTCCCGCCTGCCGCGTGCCCAACGCATCGCCGCCGCCACGCAGGCGGAAATCCTCGTCCGCGATGACGAAACCGTCCTCGGTGTCGCGCAGCAGGGTCAGCCGCCGGCGGGCCGACTCGGACACCCAATCCTCGTGCAGCAGCAGACAGAAGCTGGCATCGGCACCGCGTCCGACCCGTCCCCGCAACTGATGCAACTGCGCCAGCCCGAACCGTTCGGCGTGCTCGATCACCATCACCGAGGCTTCGGGCACATCCACCCCAACTTCCACCACCGTGGTGGCGACCAGCAGCCGGATCGTCCCCGCGGCGAACCCAGCCAGGGCGGCGTCGCGCACATCAGCCGTCTGCTGCCCATGCGCCAGCCCCACCCGGTCGCCAAACAACCGCTTCAAATCGACAAACCGCGCCTGCGCCGCGGCGACATCCAGTGCCTCGCTTTCCGCCACCAGCGGACAGACCCAATAGACCTGCGCGCCCTCGTCCAGCTTCCGACCCACACCATCCAGCACCGTCGGCATCGTACCCAGCGAGTGCAGCGTCGTCCGAATCGGCAGTCGCCCGGCGGGTTTTTCCGTCAGCCGGCTGACATCCATCTCCCCCCACTGGGTCAGCAGCAACGTCCGCGGAATCGGCGTGGCGGTCATGATCAGTACGTCGGTGCGCTCGCCCTTGGCGCCGAGGGTCAGGCGCTGGGTGACGCCGAAGCGGTGCTGCTCATCGATCACGGCCACCGCCAGGTCGCGATAGTCCACCGCATCCTGAAACAGCGCATGCGTTCCGACCACAATCCCCAGCGATCCGTCCTTGATCCCGCGCAGGATGCGGGCGCGCTCCTTGCCTTTGATCGACCCGGTCAGCAGCGCCACCGGCACCGGGCAAAGCCGGGACAAAACCCGATGATGCTGCTTGGCCAACACCTCCGTAGGCGCCATCAACGCCGCTTGCTTGCCGGCCTCCACCGCCCGCAGCATGGCCATCAGCGCCACCAGCGTCTTGCCGGACCCCACATCGCCCTGCAGCAGCCGCAGCATGCGGCGAGGCGACGCCAGATCGGCATCGATCTCCCGCAGCGCATTTTCCTGGGACGCAGTAGGCGTGAATCCGAATCGCTGCATGGCGATGTCACGCAATCGTGAATCACCGATCAGCGGCTGGCCCGAGCGCGCCCGCACCCGCCCGCGGATCAGCGCCGTCGCAACCTGACCGGCCAGTAGTTCGTCATACGCCAGGCGAGCCCGCATCCGCCGGTCGGGCTCCCCTCCGGCCGGGGCCTGCACCGCCCGTATCGCTTCGGCGAACGACACCCATTTCTCCCGCTTCAGCAGGGCCGGATCGTGCCACTCGGGAAACATCGGTACCAGATCCAGTGCCTGAGCCAGCCCCGCCGCCACTTGCCGCGGCCAAAGGCCCGCCGTCAGCGGCCAGACCGGCTCAATCATGGGAATCCGGTCAGCCTGCTCGACCGGCACCAGATGTTCAGGATGCGCGATCGTCAGGCGGCCGTTGAACACATCCAGCTTGCCGGACACCAGCAGCTTCGCACCGGGCGGCATCTGCGCTTCGCGGGTGAACTTGAAAAACACCAGCTCGGCAACACCGGTCTCGTCCCTGACGATAATCCGCCAGGGCTGGCGCGAATTCGCCGGCCGTTCGTGGCGCACGACTTCGACCGCCAGTGTCGCCACCGTCCCCGGCCTGGCGTCGCGGATCAGCGGCCGAGCGGTGCGGTCCAGATACGATTCGGGCATGTGGAACAGCAGATCGATGACCCGATCGCCGCCCGCCGCGCGCGCGATCAGGCTCGCGACGGCAGGTCCTATGCCGCGGAGACTGGTCAGGGGCGCGAAAAGTGGGGCAAGCGGATCGGCGTTCACGGGCTGACAGCTATCTGAGGCACCGCTATATGACAGCGAGCCAATGACTGAACCAGACCACCTATCGCCGGGCGCTCCGCATCACGCCACCCCGGACCTCCGGCGCCGCCGCCTTTTATTCCGGTCCACTCATCGCGGGACGTACGAAAACGACCTGATGATTGGCGGGTTCGTGCGCGCCAATCTCACCAGCCTGACCGACGCGGACCTCGACGCGCTGGAGGCGGTGATGGAGATGCCGGACACCGATCTGGCCGACTGGCTGACCGGTCGCGTGCCCATTCCTCCGGAGGATGAAACGCCGATGCTCCGCCGCATGCGGGATTTCCAGACGCAATGAGCGATCCGATCAAGGTTTGGGGTGCACCGGAAGGCTGGGACGCGTTCCTGCTGGCGCAGCGCCGGCGGGAGCATACCGGCAGTGTCCTGCACGTCACCCGCGACGATGCCCGCATGGCGCGTTTGGCCGAGGCCCTGGCGTTCGTCATGCCGGAGGCGGAGATTTTGCGGTTTCCCGCCTGGGATTGCCTGCCATACGACCGCGTGTCGCCGAATCCGGCGCTGGTGTCCGAACGGATCGCCACGCTGGCTCGGTTGCTGGAAAAGCCGAATGGTCCGCGCATCGTGCTGACGACGGTCAACGCGCTGGTGCAGCGGGTGCCGCCCCGGTCGGCCTTTGCCGGTGCGAGCATGGACCTGAGCGTCAACGGCCAGGTGAAGCCGGAGAAGTTGGCGGAATACCTCGAGGCAACGGCTACGGCCGAGCCGGGACGGTGATGGAACCGGGCGAGTATGCGATGCGCGG